>JAHEGM010000019.1 GCA_024645105.1 Rhodoluna sp. | reverse complement strand
TCAACAGCGGCCGAGACAATTCACAAACTAGAGGCAATCGCGCAGGCCAGAATTCGAATTGATTCAAATGTGCGAGATCTGATGGTGCTTGAATCTCTAGCCGTGCAGCTTCGCCGAAAGAGTAATTAATTGCGCAAGTTGCGAGGCACCTTTGCTGCAGCAATTGCAGTTGGCTTGATTCTTAGCACTGGACTTTCGGCCTGTACCGGTCAGATTTATTCAGCGCCGGTTAGTGGGCCGCAGCCGACTGCCGATACTGCAATTGCCGCCGAGCTAAAAGACTTTTATACCCAAGAAATTTCTTGGAGTTCCTGCGGCGGCGAAGAAACCTATTGCGCAGATGTGCTGGTGCCGGCTGATTGGTCAAACCCAGCGGGGGATCGCCTGAAAATCGCTGTGGCGTATCACAAGGCATCGGTTTCTACTGCTCTTGGCTCTGTGATCTTTAACCCCGGTGGCCCAGGCTCATCTGGCGTGGACTGGATCACAAATTCAATTGATCAGTTGGCTACCAAAGAACTAAGGGCCAATTTCAACATGGTGGGCTTTGACCCGCGCGGCGTTGGCCAAAGCCAGCCCAGAGTCGCATGCCTGAATGCCAAAGACACAGATTACTTTTTATATGCAGATGCCGGTTATGAGCTAGGTGGCGAAAAAGATATTGCAGACACCAGAGCAAGGGTAAAGAAATTCACAGACGCCTGTGTTGCCAACACCGGGCCAAATCTAAAGTTCATTGACACCGTTTCTGCCGCCAAAGATCTTGATGTTATTCGGGCAGTCTTTGGTGATGAAAAAATTAATTACCTTGGCTTTAGCTACGGAACACAGCTGGGGGCAACTTATGCCGCATTGTTTACCGACCGAGTTGGTCGCATGGTTCTCGACGGAGCCATTGACCCAACAGTTGAGGATGCCGAGCAAAATGTTTTGCAGCTAAAAGGATTTGATTTGGCGCTGCGCAATTACCTGGCAAGTTGTGTAGACAGTCAAGACTGCCCTTTCACCGGCAGCGTTGAATCGGCACAAAATAAAATTTCAAAACTGCTTCGCTCGATTGAGCTGAAGGCGCTACCTACCGACTCAGATCGCGACCTAACTATTTGGGGTGCCGTAACCGGAATCATCATGCCGCTGTATAGCTCTTCATGGTGGCCAGCACTTAACCAAGGCTTCGAAGAGGCACTAAACGGTGATGGCACAACATTGCTTGCCCTTGCCGATACCTACAACGATCGCAATGAAGACGGAACCTATGCCACCAATTTGATGGAAGCGAACATAGCAATCTCGTGCCTTGATTCTCGTCAGCCCGCAGACCAGGCCTCGATGAAAATTCAAAACCAAAAAGTGTTAGCGGCTAGCCCAACCTTGGGCCGATACTGGCAGTTTGGTGCGCTCACCTGCGAGCAGTGGCCGTATCCGGTGGTTAGCCACCCGCAGTCTTATGCCGCAAGCGGTTCGGCGCCAATTTTGGTTGTGGGCACAACCGGGGATCCGGCTACCCCCTATTCCCAGGCGGTTTCCCTGGCGAACGACGTGCTAGAAAACGGCCACCTAATTACCTTCAACGGTGAGGGGCACACCGCTTACGGCCAGGACAACGCCTGTGTAAACGGGGCGGTGGATGACTATTTCATCAAGAATGTTGTGCCCAGCGAAGACCCAAACTGCGGTTAAATAACTGCCCAATAACAAATTGGTTACGTAGGGAATAAACCGAAATTCCTTCTAGTCGGCTGGCTAGGCTCAAACCAGAGTGCGAAAGCGCCCTGAACCTGGCAACGGTGCCAGAGTTCTCTTTTTGGACATTGGAGTTCGATGAGTTCGAAGAACGAACAGGTCTGGTCAGACACACAAGCCAGCCCTGAGTTCCAGGATTTGAAGCGAAAGTTTAGGGGCTTTGCATTTCCCCTGACCGTGGCTTTCCTGGTTTGGTATTTCCTTTACGTAATCCTCACTGCGTTCGCACGTGAATGGGTTAGCACACCAGTAGTAGGCAACATTAACATTGCCTTCATTCTTGGTTTGCTTCAGTTCGCAACAACCTTCCTAATCATGTGGCTCTACGAGCGCCACTCTTCACACTCGCTTGATGGTCCTTCGGACGCACTGCGTGACAAGGTAGACAAGGAGTTGAGCAAGTAATGAGTTCAACAACACTTAGCGCAATTCTTTTTGTTGCTTTCGTAGTATTCACTCTTGTTTTGGTTTTCCGTGCCGGACGCTCAAACAAGCAGTCATCTGACTTCTATGACGGTGGCGGTAGCTTCTCAGGTTTCCAAAACGGTCTAGCAATTGCCGGTGACTACATGTCGGCAGCTTCGTTCTTGGGTATCGCGGGAACCATCGCGCTGTTTGGTTACGACGGCTTTCTGTACTCAATTGGTTTCTTGGTTGCTTGGCTTGTTGCGCTACTTCTAGTAGCCGAGCCACTTCGAAACTCAGGCCGCTTCACCATGGGTGACGTTCTTGCGTTCCGCATGAAGCAGCGCCCAGTTCGTGGCGCAGCTGCTACCTCAACTCTTGTTGTTTCCATCTTCTACCTGATGGCTCAGATGGTTGGTGCCGGTGCGCTGGTATCACTATTGCTTGGCATCAACGATCCAAGTGCAAAGAACTGGATCATCGGTGGCGTGGGTATCTTGATGATCGTCTACGTAACCGTGGGTGGTATGAAGGGTACAACTTACGTACAGATCGTGAAGGCGTTCTTGTTGATGACCGGTGCGATATTGCTAACCGTGATGGTGCTATGGCAGTTTGGCTTCAACATTTCAGACCTACTTGGTGCGGCACGTGATGCATCAGGCAAGGGCGAGGCATTCTTGCAGCCTGGTTTGAAGTTTGGTAAAGACGTCATTGACGTTGCTACCGGAGCAATTGACCCAGTCAAGACCCTAATTAGCAAGCTAGACCTAATCTCTCTAGGTATGGCTCTGGTTCTGGGTACCGCAGGTCTGCCACACATTCTGATTCGTTTCTACACCGTGCCAACCTCAAAGGCTGCTCGTAAGTCTGTGAACTGGGCTATCGGAAACATCGGTGCTTTCTACCTAATGACAATCGCACTTGGTTTTGGTGCTGCAGCTCTAGTTAGCCGCGCAACACTATTCCGCGGTTTCAAGGTTGATGCAAATGGGTGTCTAATGGACGCAAAGGGCATGGCAATTGCTAATGGTGATGTTGCCTGTACTCCGCTTGCCGATGTTGGCACTTTGGATGCAGCAGCTAAGGCAATGCTTGTTCCAGTTGACCCATCAGGTAACGTTGCGGCTCCTCAGCTTGCACAGTTCCTTGGTGGTGGCGAAGGCACAACCGGTGGAGCAATCATGCTTGCAGTAATTGGTGCAATCGCGTTCGCGACCATTCTTGCTGTGGTTGCTGGTCTTACTTTGGCCAGCTCTTCATCATTCGCTCACGACTTGTACGCAAACGTAATCAAGAAGGGAACCGCATCACCTGCTGAAGAAGTACGTGTTGCAAAGATCTCAGCTGTGGTTATCGGTGGCATCTCAATCGTGCTGGCAATTGGTGCTCAAGGTCTTAACGTGGCGTTCCTCGTTGCTATCGCATTCGCGATTGCTGCATCTGGAAACTTGCCAGCCGTTTTGTACTCACTGTTCTGGAAGAACTTCAACACCCGTGGTGCCGTTTGGTCCATCTACGGTGGTTTGTTCTCAGCCGTGATCCTTTTGGTGTTCTCACCAAACGTGTCAGGTGCGGCAACCAGCCTTATTCCGTTTGTTGAGGGTGGAGTTCGTTTTGACTTCTTCCCACTAGCAAACCCAGGTATTGTTTCTATTCCTCTTGGCTTCTTCTTCGGATGGCTAGGAACAATCACTTCATCAGAGCGCAACCTAGCTAAGTACGCAGAGCTAGAAGTTCGTTCAATGACTGGCGCTGCAATCGGCAAGGCTGTTCAGCACTAATCAAGTTCCAATAGAAAACCCCCGGTCAGTTGGCCGGGGGTTTTCTATTTGGTTTGTGGTTACGCAGTCAGTGCCACAAATAGAGCAATAAAGATTCCAACAAAAATGGCCGGGGTTAGGTACTTAACCACGTGCATCCAGATGCTCTGCTTCAAGATTGTTGACGAGATTGAAGATTTAGTTTTGAGGGCCGCGATGTCTCGAGCAATAGCCTGCGCTTCATGAGCGGCTGTGAATTCGGCAAGGGCGCCAAGAATTCCTGAAGCAAGCAAGATGCCAAGCACGGCCCAAGTCGTATAGACCCCGGCTGACCGTACCTGTTCAACCAGCCCGGCAGTTGTGATCAAAAGAAATGTGGGCGCCAGCTGGGCAATGATGATTTGCTGGCGAGATTTTTGCCAAAGTCGGATTAGTTCAAGTTCATTCATGGTTGACTCCTTGAGTAGGGCGATGAATAAAGATTAGGCGAGAAAAATTGAATCAGCAGCAACAACGCAACAACCAATTGCAAGAGGCGCTCTCTAAGCGATTCCGAAGGTTGCTATCGGGTGATCCAAATGGCGTACCGCCTTGGCTTGAGGTTGTAGCCGAGGGCGAAGAGGCCGGATTCTTTTTGCCAACAGACGCCCCGTGGGTGGTGCACGCAGATTTTGGAACATTGGTGGGCGGCATCCGTGCGCTGCTGATGCAGGCGCTACACCCGGTCTCGCTCACCGGAGTGAAGAATCACTCCAGATACGAGAGCGACCCGCTTGGCCGACTAGCCGGAACTATTCGTTGGCTAACGGTGACCACCTTTGGTTCAAGGACTGCAGTTGCAAATGAGGCTGGTCGAGTAAATCGTTTGCACACCAGAGTTACAGGTGAATACACCAAGGGAACCGGTGAAACGGTGCCTTATAAAGCTGCCGATCAAGATTTATTGCTTTGGGTGCACATTGCGTTCACGGAATCTTTCTTGGTAGCCCACCAAATGTATTCAGCACGCGAAATTCCTCAAGGTGAATTTTCATCAGGCGCCGATAATTATGTTGCTCAGTGGAGCGCATCTGTTGCGCCGCTAGGTCTCACAAAGTGCCCCATGTCTGAACGTGAACTAGAAAATGAAATCTCGGCAATCAACAGCCAGGGGTTATTGGCCGCAACTGTTGATACCCAGCGCGTGGTTGAGTTCATTAAGAATCCGCCATTGCCTAGTTTGGCCAAGCCTATTTATCGGTTGTTATTTGATGCGGCGGTTGTTTCACTGCGGCCTGAATTTAGGTCAATGCTGGGACTGCGAGCCAAGCCAAGATGGCTAATCCAGCCTGCAACTCGCGGAGTGCTCAGGTTTATGAGGCTAGCTATTGGCCCCGAGAGCCCTATTGAAGACGGAGCAATCAGGCGTTTGGAAAGAATAGGCGCCTGGCCAAAATAACCAGAAGGTTCTTGCGCGGCTGGGGCTGAGGAGTAGGCTGTTGGATGGCTCTGGAAGGGGTTACATCAATGTCTAGCCGCAAGGGCTTACACCCAACGCAGGTAGTTGCCGGTGCCTTTACCGCAATCATCCTGCTGGGCACATTCCTACTCTGGTTGCCAATCTCTTCAGCGGCCGGAACTTTCACTGGTTTCATGGATGCCCTTTTCACTTCAACGTCCGCCGTAACTGTAACCGGACTTGGCACGCTAGACACTGAAACCCATTGGTCTACATTTGGGCACTGGACAATTGCGCTATTGATTCAAATTGGTGGATTTGGAATCGTGGGTTTTGCCAGCTTGGTTGGGTACCTACTTGAAGGTCGCATCTCCCTCAAGAACAAGATGACCACAACTTCGGAAGCGTCCATCGCGGTTGCCCCAGACGTAAAGACTTTGCTTAAAAATATTGCCAAGTTGATGCTTGGATTCCAAGCGGTGCTTTTTGTTTTTCTCTTTTTTAGATTCCTAACCAAGTACGAATACAGCTGGCAAGACGCGCTTGGCCATGGAATTTTCCATTCGATTGCTTCATTCAACAACGCAGGGTTCGCCCTCTACAGCGACAGCCTGATTGGGTTTGCTCGAGACGGCTGGATAATCGTCCCGGTTTTTGTAACCGTCTTTCTTGCCAGCCTAGGATTTCCTGTTCTGGTTGAAATTCGTGATCGATTCAAGCTAAAGCTCTATAAGGTTTTTGGAAAAAAACCCGACTACTGGATGAAACAGCAATGGTCGCTGAACTCACGAATTATTCTGTGGTCAAGCTTTGTTCTATTGGCTGCAGGAGCAATTGGCGTTGGAGTACTGGAGTGGGATAATCCTAGAACTTTGGGGCCATTAGACCCAGTTAGCAAGGTGCTGGATTCTATTTTTGCGTCGGTCATGCCTAGAACCGCTGGCTTCAATGCCATGGATGTCGGGGCCATGCACCCAAGCACCTGGTTAGGCACAGAGATTCTGATGTTCGTTGGTGGCGCCAGCGCATCCACCGCCGGTGGTATCAAATTGGGCACCGCGGTGGTTTTGTTCTATGTGATTTTCACAGAGATTCGCGGTGAGGCAGCCGTAAACATTGGAAACAGAAGGCTGCCACGTTCAATGCAGCGTCAAGCACTCACAATTGTGTCTCTTACAACATTTGTAATCATTGGTTCAGTTATGTTGCTTAGGCTCACCACGAGCTTTGACCTAGACCAAATACTTTTTGAGGTAGTTTCTGCAACTGGCACGGTGGGTTTATCAACTGGAATCACGGCTAGTTTGCCCGATCATGCAAAGTTCTTGCTTTCGCTGTTGATGCTGTTTGGCCGTCTTGGACCAATCGTTGTGGCTACCTCGCTGGCCATGCGCCGCACGCGCAGACATTTTGAATATCCAAAGGAACGTCCACTCATTGGCTAGGCAGGCTAATGTTTAGACAGCAAAAGAAAGTGTGAAGAATTGACTAACAAACCAACTCGCAAACGCAGTTTTCACGCGGCCAACGTTGCAGTAATTGGCCTTGGCCGATTTGGCTCGGCACTGGCGCTTGAGCTTGTGGCTAGCGGTCACCAGGTTCTAGGTATTGACAGCGACGAGCGCGTTGTTCAGTCTCTTGCCGGCGACCTAACTCACGTAGTGTCGGCCGACACCACAGACGAAGAGACCCTAAAAGAGCTTGGCCTTGGTGACATGGACAGCGCGGTAGTTGCAATCGGTGCCGATCTTGAATCAAGCATCTTGACCGCATCACTTTTGCTTCAGTTAGGCATCAAGCAGGTTTGGGCAAAGGCTAACTCAACCGCCCACGGAAAGATTCTGCGCCAGCTTGGCGTGCACCACGTGATTTTCCCTGAGTATGAAATGGGCCGCCGTGTTGCCCACCAGGTATCAGGTGAGTCTCTTGACTACGTCCACATCGATGAAGACTTCGTGATGGTTAAGGTTGAATGCCCACCATCTTTTGACGGCAGAAACTTGGCCGAGCTCAAGATTCGTAGCACCTATGGGGTTACCGTTGTGGCTTTTAGTCACGGCGACTCAGATTACACACCGGCTTTTCCAGAGACCGTTTTGCACGCAGGAGATCACCTAGTGGTTGCCGGTCGCAAGCAGCCACTCGATGAGTTCTGCCAGCTGGACTAATTCTTAAGTTTGGTTTTTACTGGCACCAAGGCCCAAAGAATTGCGGCCATGTCGATGAATTCTTGACTCACTGCTGCCGCGGTTGCATCTAGCAATCCGGTAGCGGCTGCAAACATCGCGCCGATTGCCAAGGTCATTCCAACGCCGGCAGCCTGCAGCGCCCTTGATCTTGCACCCTTTGAAATTAAGACTGCGGTTGCAAGATGCTTAATTGAATCTTCAATAATTACAACATCGGCGGCCTCGCTGGCGGCAGTGGCACCCCTGGCACCCATCGCTACCCCAACGCTTGCAGCTGCAAGTGCTGGTGCGTCGTTAATGCCATCGCCAACCGCAACCACTGAACCTTTGGTCGCCATCATCTCAGCGTGAACAATTTCAAGTTTGCCCTCGGGCGTGCAATCGCCAAATACTTCGTCAACACCAACTGCGGCACCAACAAGATCTGCGGTGTTTTGGCGATCACCAGAAACCAAAACTATTCGCTCAACGCCCATGTTTCTAAGCGCATTCATAGTGCTGCCAGCTTCGTCGCGAAGTGGATCGTCAAGCCCAATAACCGCTTTCAGTTCGCCATTGATTTCAATCGCAACAACTAGAGCGTTATTTATTTTCGCCCAAACTGGCAGCGGCGTATTTGGTTGACCAACGCGAACTTTGAAACCTGCAACGACGCCGCTCAGTCCAACCCCGTGTTCCTCGACAACATCGCTGGCAATTTGCAGCTCAAGGTTTCTGCGCTTTGCCTCTGCGATCAAAGACTGAGCCACAACGTGCGGGCTGGACTGCTCAAGTGAGGCGGCCAGCTTCAGGGTGAAATCGATGTCGGTGTTTGGGGCAGCAACGATAACGGAGACCTCTGGGCCTCCCTGGGTGAGCGTGCCAGTCTTGTCAACTAACACGGTTTTGGTGCGCGCCAATTGTTCGAGTGCTGCTCCACCCTTGATAATTGCCCCGTGAGCCGCGGCTTTTGACATTCCAGCGATGATGGCAACCGGAACCGCCAAAATAAGTGGGCATGGGGTGGCGGCAACAATGACCGCAACTGCTTTTTCTGTTTCACCGGTAATCAGCCAGGTGGCAGCGGCAAGTAATAGGGCAAAGGGCACAAAGCGCACCGCCCATTTATTTGCTACATGCACACCATTGGCGCTTGATGCCTGAGCCCGCTGGACTAGCCGCACTAGGGCCGAGTAAGTTGAATCAGCCGCAGTCTTGGTGGTGACAATCTCAACAGTGCCGCCGGAATTCAC
>JAHEGM010000048.1 GCA_024645105.1 Rhodoluna sp. | reverse complement strand
CCCTTTACACGCTGGCGACACGCCGTTAGTTTAAATTAACCCAACATACGGTAGAAAACGGCAACAATTAAACCTGTACTTGAACGTTAGATAAATTCAGAAGGGAGCCGCCATGTCATCACCTGAAGACACCAACGCCCCTGCTGCATACGCTTCAGACATGCTTTTTACCGATGGATTGCCATCAAACGACCCTAAGGTCGGCTACCGCGGAACCTCAGCGGCAACAGCCTGCGGTATCAGCTACCGCCAACTTGATTACTGGGACCGCACCGGTTTGGTGCAGCCAAGCGTGCGTGGAGCCGCAGGTTCCGGTTCACAGCGTCTTTATGCCTTCCGCGACATCCTCGTGCTGAAACTGGTCAAGCGCCTTCTTGACACCGGTGTTTCTCTGCAGCAGATTCGAATCGCTGTTGATCAACTTCGTGCCGCTGGTATCAATGACTTAGCAACCATCACTCTGATGTCAGATGGCGCTCGCGTTTACCTATGCACCACCCAAGACGAGGTAATGGATCTTCTAAGCAGGGGCCAGGGCGTGTTTGGTATTGCCGTTGGTCGCGTGCTTCGCGAAGTTGAGGCTTCTCTAATCAATATGAAAGAGAACAACATCGATGACGTTGATGAGCTTGCCGCTCGTAGACAAATCCGTAAAGCGGTCTAAAAAATCAAATTAGTTTCTAAGCCTGATTCTCGTCAGGCTTTATTTCTTTAAGCTCTAAACTTGCCAGCGCTTCTAGTTGCTCAATTGGGCTTAGAAACTTTGGGTCAATCGGCCTAACCGGCCCAGTAGGCAGTTCAAGTTCTGCAATCTCTTTCAGGCCAAGCGGTTCTTCTTGCAAAGACTCAAGTTCCAAAACGGCATCCAGATTTTGTCCGCGCATTATTTTGCTAATTCGAGACATTTTCTTGTCCATCTTTAGACGGCGCTTATCGGTTGGTTGTTGGAATGAGGCCATTGTGTAAGAAAGAATGTCGTCAAAAATCTTGGCAAGTTCGGCTGCGTGATCGCCCGGCCAGGTGTGGATTGGCCTAGCGGCGCCTTGAGCCTGTTGAATCGTGGCACGTTCTTCAATTTGCACCGTCATCAAGTCTTCTTTGAACATCTCTTGCAACTCGTTGGCGCGGTAGGCGTGCTCTTTTGACTGCGGGCGGAAGCGATTAATTACAACTCCCAAAGCCTCAAGGCGAGGGGTGAGGCCCTTGCGCAGTTCCTCAATGGCACGCATCGCGCGGTCTGCCGCAACCACCGAGAAGATCGATGGTTCAGAAACAATCAAAACCCTGTCGCTGGCAACCCAAGCGGTTCGGGTTAGCCCGTTGATAGAAGGCGGGGTGTCAATAATTACCAAGTCATAGTCTTTTTCGATTCGGCTGAGCGCCTCCTCGAGTTTCCAGACATCGCGAATCGTGGGGTTTGGGGTGTCAAATTTGAGGGCTCTTGGGCTGCCAATCATGACATCAATGTGGCCAGACTGAACTTTGCCCCAAGTACTAGATACGATTGCTCTATGCACGATGTTGTGTTTGGGGTTTTGCAAGACATCGGCAACGGTTTCTCGGAATTCTCCGATGGCGCCTAATCCGGTTGACGCATCACACTGTGGGTCTAGATCCACTACCAAAGTGCGAAGGCCGCGAGCAAATGCAGCAGAGGCCAGACCAAGGGCTACCGTGGTCTTTCCTACGCCTCCCTTTAGGGAGCTCACGCTCATTACATGCACGTAAATAGGCTACCTTTTTATTGAGGGCGTTATGTATCCATGTTCGCCTATACGACACTTGAGGGCCCTATGTTCAAGAAGATTCTGGTTGCCAACCGCGGTGAAATTGCCGTTCGTGCCTTTAGAGCCGCCTATGAACTAGGTGCCAAGACCGTTGCCGTGTTCCCTTACGAGGACCGCAATTCAACTCACCGCCTGCAGGCCGATGAGTCTTATCAAATTGGAACCGTGGGTCACCCGGTTCGCGCCTACCTAGATGTGTCAGAAATTATTCGCGTAGCGCTTGAATCAGGTGCCGACGCAATCTACCCGGGCTATGGGTTCCTCTCAGAAAACCCAGAGCTTGCCGAAGCGGCCAAAGCAAATGGCATCACTTTTATTGGCCCATCATCAGACGTTCTTGAGATGGCCGGTAATAAGGTAATCGCAAAAGAAGCTGCGATTCGTGCTGGAGTTCCCGTTCTAAAGTCTTCACCTTCCTCTGCGAACGTTGACGAACTAGTTGGTCAGGCAGATGAAATTGGTTTCCCTATTTTCGTGAAGGCTGTGGCTGGTGGTGGTGGTCGCGGAATGCGCCGCGTCGCAAAGCAAGAAGATCTTCGCGCAGCCCTAATCGAAGCATCTCGCGAGGCCGAGAGTGCCTTTGGCGATCCAAGAGTTTTCCTAGAGCAGGCTGTAATCAGACCTCGCCACATTGAAGTGCAAATTCTTGCCGACACCCACGGCAACGTTGTGCATCTGTTTGAGCGCGACTGCTCAATTCAAAGACGCAATCAAAAGGTTGTTGAAATTGCACCTGCGCCATTGATTGACGAAGATCTTCGTCAAACCCTTTACCGCGACGCAGTTTCTTTCGCTCAGCAAATTGGTTACCAGAATGCTGGAACGGTTGAGTTCCTGATTGACACCGTTGGAGCCAACGCGGGCAAGCATGTTTTCATCGAGATGAATCCACGCATCCAGGTGGAGCACACCGTTTCAGAAGAAATTACCGACGTAGACCTAGTTCAATCTCAGATGAGAATTGCTTCTGGGGAGTCGCTTCAAGAGCTTGGCCTAACTCAAGACAAAATCAAAATGCACGGTTTTGCAGTTCAGTGCCGCATCACAACTGAAGATCCTGCGCAAAACTTCAGACCAGACACCGGAAAAATTACCACCTATCGTTCTCCAGGTGGTGCCGGTATTCGTCTTGATGGCGGAACCGTTTCTACCGGAGCAGAGGTGAGCCCACACTTTGACTCAATGCTGGTCAAGCTGATTGCCACCGGCCGTGATTTTAAATCGGCAGTAACTCGCGCAAAGCGTGCACTTGCGGAGTTCCGCATTCGCGGTGTTTCTACCAACATTGCTTTCTTGCAGGCGGTTCTTGCTGATCCAATTTTTGAAACTGGCGATCTCAGCACTTCATTCATAGACGAGCACCCAGAACTCTTCACGGCTAAGCCATCTCAAGACCGTGGCACCAAGATTCTTGCTTGGCTTGCCGATGTCACGGTGAACCAGCCAAATGGACCGCGCGCTCACCACATCAACCCTGGTGTGAAGCTTCCGAAGGTAGATCTATCGGTTGATGCACCTGCAGGTTCAAGGCAGCGCCTGCTGGAGCTTGGGCCAGAAGGTTTTGCCAAGGCACTTCGCGCACAGTCAAATGTTGCAATCACGGAGACAACTTTCCGCGATGCGCACCAATCACTTCTGGCAACCCGAGTTCGCGGTCGCGATTTGGTTGCCGTTGCTCCTTATGTTGCAAGACTCACTCCGCAATTGCTTTCTGTTGAAGCATGGGGAGGGGCAACCTATGACGTAGCACTTCGCTTCCTGGGCGAAGACCCGTGGCAGCGATTGGCGCAATTGCGTGCCGCCATGCCAAACCTTTGCATTCAGATGTTGCTTCGCGGTCGCAACACCGTGGGCTACACGCCTTACCCAACCGAGGTAACTGAAGCCTTTGTCGCTGAGGCGGCAGCAACCGGTGTAGATATCTTCCGCATCTTTGACGCGTTGAATGACGTTGAGCAAATGAAGCCGGCAATTGAAGCGGTACTTAAAACTAAAACTGCGGTTGCTGAAGTTGCTCTCTGCTACACCGCAGATCTTTTGGATCCAGCCGAAAAGCTCTACACGCTCGATTACTACCTAAATCTTGCTCAGCAAATTGTTGACGCTGGTGCGCACATCATTGCCATTAAAGACATGGCAGGATTGCTTCGCCCTGCGGCTGCAGAGAAATTAGTTTCCGCACTTCGCGAAAGATTTGATCTTCCGGTTCATCTGCACACGCACGACACCGCTGGTGGTCAGCTAGCAACGCTAATGGCTGCCATCAATGTTGGGGTCGACGCGGTTGATGTGGCTTCGGCACCTATGGCTGGTACAACATCGCAGCCATCGGCATCGGCTTTGGTTGCCGCGCTGGCACACACTCCAAAAGACAGCGGCATTTCACTTGACGCGGTTGCAGAACTTGAGCCTTATTGGGAAGCCGTGAGAAATGTTTACGCGCCATTCGAGTCAGGCCTGCCAGGTCCTACCGGTCGCGTTTATCACCACGAAATTCCAGGTGGCCAACTGTCGAATCTTCGTCAGCAGGCAATTGCGCTTGGCCTTGGCGATCAATTTGAAAAAGTTGAAAACATGTATGCCGCGGCAAACGCAATTCTTGGTAGACCTACCAAGGTGACTCCATCTTCAAAGGTAGTAGGTGACCTTGCATTGCACTTGGTTGCGGTTAACGCTGACCCAGCTGACTTTGCAGAGAACCCTCAGAACTACGACGTGCCAGATTCGGTTATCGGTTTCATGGCCGGTGAGCTTGGCGATTTGCCGGGTGGTTGGCCAGAGCCATTCCGCACCAAAGTCTTGGCAGGTAAGAGCCCTAAGTTTGGAATCACCCCGGTGAATTCAGAGGACCTCGCAGCACTGCAAGGCTCAGATTCGGCTCTTCGCCGAAGCACCTTGAACCGACTACTGTTCCCGGGCCCAACTGCAGACTTCCAGAAGTCTCAAGATTCCTTTGGCAACCTTGACCAGATTGAGACCGTTGATTACCTCTACGGGCTCGAGCAAGGTGTTGAGCACGTGGTGACCCTGTCTAAGGGTGTTCAGATTTACGTGGGACTTGAGGCGATTGGTTCTCCAGATGCCAAGGGATACCGCACCGTTATGGCCACCCTAAACGGCCAGCTGCGTCCGATTAACGTGCGTGACCGCAAGATCACAGTGAACACAGTTCAGGCTGAAAAGGCCGATACGGCCAATCTTGGCCATGTTGCAGCGCCGTTTGCCGGTGTGGTCACCCTGCAGACCGTGGAAGGCACTCGCGTAGAGGTTGGCCAGCCGGTGGCAACAATTGAGGCAATGAAGATGGAGGCCACAATTACCGCGTCTGTGGCCGGAATTGTGCGTCGTTTAGCGGTTTCTAAGACCCAGTCGGTAGACGCTGGGGACCTAATCCTGGTCGTCGAGGCCGAATAACCGGACCAGCCTCAGCCGCGAGCAGGTAAACTGACTAAGTTCGTTTGCGCGTAATTTTTGCGCGTCTAGCAGTAGGAGTATCCGTGGCTATTTGGGGCAACAAGCCTGAAGAAGGCAACAGCGATTTTCTCGCACCCCGCCCAGCAGAAGAGCAGGCTGAAAAGTCCCACTCACTTGCTGAGATTGCGGTTGATGCAGGTTCAATCGATGTGACCCCAAGCACTGCTTCTATTCAGGTTGTAGCCGAGGACCCAAGAGTTGCTCCGGCCCAGGACTCTGAGGTTGCCGAGCTTCGTCGTTCAAACTACTCGCGCCGTGACAGTCTGCGCGGAGAAATCTTTGATCAGCCAGAACCTGCCGCAATGCTCACCGCAGATCGCCTGCTTGATGTCAGTGCCAGAAACCGCCCGGCTCCAGAATCAGGCATTCGTCGTTTTATTTACTTCCTAACTTTGAAAACCGTGAACCTTGGCGATTCGCTAAAAGTGCGCGAGCGTAAGGCTCTTGATGCCCGCATTGGTGCTCAGCTAACCGGTGGTGCAAAGTTTGTTCCAGTTCTAACTCGTAAGGGCGGTGTTGGTAAAACTACCGTCAGCACTCTGTTGGGTATGGCACTCGCTCTTTCTCGCGAAGACCGCGTGATTGCAATTGATGCAAACCCAGACCGTGGCACCTTGGCCGAGCGTGTTAGCAAGTCAACCCGCTTCACCGTTCGAGACGTTGTGAATCGTGCTGCCGCAATTGATGGCTTCACTGACTTCTCGACCATGGTCTCGCGAGATGTGACCCGTCTTGACGTCTTGGCCTCTGACTCTGACCCAATGCTGTCTGAAGCTTTTGACGAGGGTGACTACAACGTGGTTGCCGACATGGCAGCTCGCTACTACTCGATAGTCCTAACTGACTGCGGTACCGGCATCGTGCACTCTGTGATGCGCCCAACTCTTCAGCGCGCTACCGGCTTGGTGATTGTTTCTGGTGGTTCTGTAGACGAAGCCCGCCTAGCGTCAGAGACCCTGACCTGGTTGGAAGCAAACGGTTATGGCGATCTAGTTAGAAATTCAGTAGTCGCTCTAAACACCGCCACACAGGCAACCCAGCTGGTAAAACTCGATGAGATTGAGCAGCACTTCAAGACTCGTGTGCGTCACGTTGTGCGAATTCCTTATGACCCAGCGCTTGCTGCTGGTTCAGTAATTAAGTTCAAGGACTTGAAGAAGGGCACTCGCGAGGCGGCTCGCGAACTTGCCGCAATCGTGGTTGATGGCCTAAATAATCCTGTCTAAAAAGTTTCCAAATGACGGTTAGAGACATTCGACTATTTGGTGACCCTGTCTTAAAAACAGTTTCAGACCCAATTATTGAACTTGATGAAAAAGCGCGAGCGCTGATTCAAGATCTAATTGACACAACAAAACTTCCAGGTCGTGCCGGGGTAGCGGCGCCGCAAATTGGTGTGAATCTTCGAGCCTTTAGTTTCAATGTGGCTGGCACAGTTGGCTACATTATTAATCCTGAACTTGTTGAACTAAGTGGAGAGAAAACTCTTGTTGACGAGGGCTGCCTTTCAGTTCCGGAACTGTGGCACAAAACCCCAAGATACGAGTTTGCCAAGGCTGTTGGTATTGACCTCGAAGGTAATGAAGTGGTTCTTGAGGGAAACGGATTGATGGCTCAGGCGCTGCAGCACGAGTGCGATCACCTAGACGGACTTGTCTACCTTGATCGCCTTGAAGATGCAGAGCGCAAGGTATCCATGAAGAACCTTCGAGCTACCGACTGGTTTATGAAGTAATTAGTTCGCCTGAATATCTAGAGTTGGCGGGCCAGCCTGATAAATCTCATCAATAGCTGGAGCAAAATCACGCATAACTACTTCTCGCTTGATCTTTAGCGAAGGAGTCAAGTGGCCAGATTCTTCGCTTAGCTCTTGACCAATAACGGTGAACTTGCGAATTGATTCTGCCTTAGAGAAGTTTTTGTTTACGCGATCCACGGCAACCTGAATTTCTGCAAGCACCTTTGGTTCTTTGGCTGCCTGAGCAAGAGTTAGGTTCTTGTCTAGACCGTTGTTGGCCAACCAGATTGGAACCATTTCAGGATCTAGCGAAATAATTGCCGAAACAAATGGCCTCTGATCACCAACGACAATTGCCTGTCCAACCAGTGGGTTAGCGCGTAGCGGATCTTCAAGAGCTGCAGGTGCAACGTTCTTGCCACCTGCGGTAACAATAAGTTCTTTTTTACGACCGGTGATGCTGATGAAGCCATCTTCATCAATATCGCCAATGTCACCAGACTTAAACCATTCGCCATCCATGGCGGCCTTGGTGGCCTCTGGGTTTCTCCAGTAGCCGCGCAGAATGTTGTTTCCGCGCAAAAGAATTTCTCCGTCTTCGGCAATCTTGATTCCGGTACCAGGAAGCATTAGACCAACCTTGCCGATCTTCAATCGGTCTGGGCGACCAATTGAAACCGGGGCAGTGGTCTCGGTTAGTCCGTAGCCTTCAAGCACGGTTAGGCCAATGGCTCTGTAGAAGTGACCCAAGCGGGCGCCAAGCGGGCCTCCACCTGAAATCGCGTAACCAACGCGACCACCCATAGCAGCGCGAAGTTTCTTGTAAACCAGTTTGTCAAAAAGCCCGTGTTGAATTTTTAGACCGAGTGAAGGTCCTTTTTTGGTGTCGAGTGCTTTTGAATATGCGATTGCTGTGTATGCGGCTTTGCGGAAAATCTTGCCCTTGCCGCCAGCCTCTGCTTTTTGCTCTGCAGAGTTGTAGACCTTTTCAAAAACGCGTGGAACTGCAAGCAAGAAGTTTGGCTTAAAGCTCTGCATGGCCGGCGCAACGTTCTTGGTATCTGGCTGGTGGCCAACTTTTACACCACCGTGAACGCAAAGAACTGAAATGAATCTTGCAAATACGTGAGCAAGCGGAAGGAACAGCAACGTGCTGTGCTTTGGGTTTACAACCTCTGAAATTTCAAGCGTTGCGTTTTTACTTAGTTCAACGAATCCGCGGTGCAAAAGTTCGCAACCTTTAGGCTTACCTGTAGTTCCAGAGGTGTAAATAATTGTCGCTAGGTCGTATAGGCCAGATGACTTGCGGCGAGACTCAATGGTCTCGTCGTCGATGTCTTTGCCAAGCTTGCTCAGCGCCTCAACCGCACCGTTTTCTATTTGCCATACCTGACGGCAAAGCGGTGCGCCCTGCTTGATTTCTTCAAATCTTGAATTGTGCTCATCGTTCTCAACGAAGAGAGCAACGCAGTCTGCATCCGAAAGGATCCATTCAATCTGTGACGGAGCCGAAGACTCATAGATAGGTACTGATACTGCACCGGCGTACCAGATTGCAAAGTCAATTAGAGCCCACTCAAAACGCGTGCGACTCATGATGGCAACAGCTTGGCCGGGTTGCACACCTGCAGCTACTAAACCTTTGGCAACCTCAATAACTCGGCGCTCAAATTCTTTTGCAGTCAGATCAACCCAGACCCCTGGTTTGGTCTCAATCGCAAACAGGTTTAGGTCCGGGGTGGCCTTCACGCGATTCACCAAAAGATCAGTGATGTTTTCTGAAGGTTCACTTACTACCAGTGGCGGTACGTCGTAGGACTGCACAGGATCTCCTTGGGGGTGAGGTTCTTGCGATAACTCTACTTGTGGAAACGCTAAACTTTTGGGGTCTAAGGTGATTTACTTGCCCTAGTTTTTAAAGTCGAAAATTCTTCTAAGGACCCAATGCACGCAATCGGAATCGATATCGGCGGCACCAAAATTGCTGGCGCCTTGGTCGACGCATCGGGTCATATCATCAAAGAAAATCGAGTACCAACCCCGGCCGAGGATCCAAACGCTTTGGTTGACGCAGTCGT
>JAHEGM010000042.1 GCA_024645105.1 Rhodoluna sp. | reverse complement strand
GGTTCGAGTCCCTCCAAGCGCACTAAACCCCACAGGTTCTCACGACATGTGGGGTTTTTTATTTAACGGCCATGTTGCTTGGGTCAGAAGTAATGGTTGTCATCGATCACATGAGGTGTAAACAAATCTGAGTTGAGTGAACGTAGAAGCTTGAAGTCCGCACGAGATAAGAGTTCGTGGAATCTTTTGCACCTGAATGCCTAAAAGGTTTTAGACTACGAAAGCGCGAGCGTTTCCGGGGGGAGAATTTATGAAGAAATTTAGCGCTATTTTGACAGGTGTTTTGGCACTAAGTCTCGTGGGTTTACCAACCGGCACTTTTGCTGATGCAGGCTTTGATGAACAACAAAAGCCTTTCGAAACAATTGCCCCTGAGCTTGCTGCAGTCTATGGCCTAATGATGTGCGCCTCTGATGTTGAGCTTGACTGTATAGATTCTGTATCTACGAAAGGCCCAAATGGGGCCTTCACAGCAGCAACGCTTTCGGATCCTGAAAACTGGAATTATCTAGTGAACGATCTAGGGGAGCCAATTCCAGAAGAAAATGGAAATTTCGCATTTCGAAACTCAGTAGGCTTCCAATACCTTGATGAAAACGGTGACCCACAGGATTTTTCGATTTCAGGGGAATTAGAAACACCAGCACATATTATTTACAGCGGCATTGATGGCGATGTTCTTGGCGGCGCGCTGCGAATCTACGCAAATA
The DNA here is from genome assembly GCA_024645105.1 of Rhodoluna sp. Taxonomy (GTDB): domain Bacteria; phylum Actinomycetota; class Actinomycetes; order Actinomycetales; family Microbacteriaceae; genus Rhodoluna. Next base: position 8,580 of record JAHEGM010000042.1, on the reverse strand, counting down.
ACCTTGGGGATCGAGTACTTCAAGTGAAGGTTCGGACTAGTTGGCTGAAACCCCAAAACATTCAATTGGTGGCAGAGGAAGCAAATTTTGAGACAGAAGCACTTACTAATGGAAACCTTTGGACCTTTGAAGGGAAATCAACCGCGGTCACGAGTTATTCCGATTGGGATGCTGCTTTTCAAAACGGGCTTATGGATGCCGGTGATGTTAGCACCATAGAACTTCATTTCTTCATTCACCATGCAGGCATAGATAGCGGCCATTCCTACTTTCCGCCTGATTGCTCTGATGAAGGGTTTACAGTGCAGGCATTTAACTCCAATTCAGCGGGATCTCCGGAGTGGAATACTGAAACGGGCTCACTAGACTTCAATATTTTTGCACCTCACTTAAATACGAATAATGAACTGAATCAAGGCTTCTTCAAACTTTGGGTTAACGATGAGTTTGTGAATTGCCGTTGGCCGGAGAACACCCTAACCAAATTCGACAGGCTTACAGCAAAGGTGCTGAATGAAGATGGAACGGAGCAAGCAGGCGTTAGCGTGACGACAACGCATATAGATGGACAAATAACGTTGGCGACGGAAGGATTCCACTATTCCAGTCCAACAATCCAGCTGAAGGGTTTGAAAAAACCTCGAAAGCCGGCTGTCGAAATTCTCACCCAAATGCCATTGCCGCCTAACAGCGCAGATCTTGAACTGCAACCTGGGCTGGGCTCGCTGGTTGTAAAGGTAAATTACTCCGGATTGGCGCATAACGAACCCGAAACCCACGCGGTAAATATTTCTCCCGGAGGGAAAGGCTGTGTAATTCACGGATCAAGTTCTTCTTGTGAGGTTTCTGGTTTGACCAAGGGCGTTGAATATTCAGTTTCAATTTCGGCAACCAACAAGTTCGGCACCAGTGCTAAAACTGCCTTGCCGGCAAAATATATGTTGTCTGAAGCAGGGTTGGTCAAGTACGAATCGACAAAAATCATCCCAAACTTTGCTGGCGGTTCAGCCAAATTGACAAAGGCCTTCAAGTTGGCGCTAAAGAAATACGTAAGTGCCAACACCGGATTGTCCGCTGTTTCCTGCACTGGCTACACAGCGGGTAAGCCGGTAATTAAGAGCGACAAAGTGTTGGCTAAAGCGAGAGCCAAGGCCGTTTGTGCATACATTCGTACGATTGCGCCAGAGATCTCGACAACAGTCATCGGAAAAAGTCCAGGCCTTACACTGGCTCCAGCAAACCGCAAAGTAGTGGTTCGCGGGTACTCAGCTATCGGCGAGTAGTTGCCTGTGAGAAACCTGAGTGAGACCTTCTGAGTTGCCGTGAAATGGAAAAGAATTTTAGTTCAAAGTACGACGCGGTAATAGGATGAAAATATGAAGGAAAACGAAGAAATCCAAGACGGCCCTTACGTATATGAGAAGCCGCTCAAAAGCCAGAAATCCAAGGCTGGTAAGACTTCAATATTTGCGGCAAACGTGGTTTCTGTCGGTGCGGTACTTATGGCCAGCCAGGTATTTTTGCCGGCCCATGCAGACGGCCTTCCTGAAAGCACGCCAAGCACAGACAACACCTCTGCATCTGCAGCCTCAGAGAACCAAACCGCTTCAGTTGCGGATCCAAGTAGCAGCCCAACTAGTAGCCCAAGCGGCAGCCCAAGCGGCAGCCCCAGCACAGCAGGTTCAACATATTCGGAAAAACCAGCTTCTATCAAACAGGTAATTGCGTCTCCAGAGCTGGGCAAGATTGGCACGTTTGAACTCCCTGCTGATTGGAGCAACACCACTGCACCAACATCTGCAGCCTCGGCCGGCGAGCCTGGCACCGGTTCAACGGGTGGCAATACTTCTAGTGCCACAGGTTCTTCCTCAGGCGGTTCAAGTGCGTCTTCTGGGTCAAGCGGCTCTGGTTCAGGCAATACTTCTAGTGCCACAGGTTCATCATCAGGCGGTTCAAGTGCGTCTTCTGGGTCAAGCGGCTCTGGTTCAGGCAATACTTCTAGTGCCACGGGTTCTTCCTCAGGTTCAGATGAAGATGACGACGAACATGAAGACGATGACGACCATGAAGACGACCATGAAGACGATGACTAAAAGTACATCGGATTAATTGTGGCTGTTCCAATTTTTAGTTGGGAAGAGCCCTGCATGGGCACTTACTTCCTGTTCAAGATTCGTTCTGAATTTTCTTCAGCCCACCTTTCGAATCTAATCAGCAGCGCATGTGAAATTTTGCACGAGGCCGATGCAACTTTTTCTCTATACAAATCAGAGTCTGAACTTAGCAAAATTGCCCGCGGCGAGATGCCGGTTCAAAATGCAAGCTCGCAGGTAAGAGATATATTCAACGATTGTCTTGACTGGAAGACTAGAACTTCTGGTTGGTTCGATGCCATAAATCAAGATGGAATATTTGACCCATCTGGAATCGTAAAAACCTGGGCGGCAACACGTTGCGCATTATTCCTAGAAGCCAATGGAGTCAAGAATTTCACTTTAAATGCCGGTGGAGATATTTATCTTTCTAGTGAACTTAGGGTCACCAATCTTTGGCGCGTTGGCCTAGCAAATTTAAATAAGCGTGAAGATAAAAATGCCGGCTCAAGCATGTCAGTTAATCTTTACGGCACAAACTTTAGAGCAGTTGCAACGAGTGGCTCTGTGGAGCGAGGCCAACACATTTGGGCGAATGGCAAACTGCCAACAGAGCACGAAGTTGTTCAAGTGACTGTGGTTGCCGAAGCTCTGATAATTGCCGATGTTTGGGCTACCGCAATTTACGCCGGTGGCCAAAAGGCCTTGAACGCCATGGTCGCCACTGAAAATTCGGCTGGCTTAACGGCCGCCGCAATCGTTACATTTGCCGATGGATCTATTGTTGCGACCAAGGGCTTCGCAAATTTATTGGACTCCAAATAATTTTTTCAACTCGGGGGAATGTTGCAAAAGTTCAAGAACACCAGTTCGCTGGCCATAGGCCTCTCACTTGCAGTTCTGATGGCTGCTTGCAGCATCCCAACTCCCAGCCTGCCAAGTGTCTCACCTACTTACCCGAATCCAAAGGCAAAACTCACTCCAGCTGAGGTAACTGACCAATTTGTGAAAATTGCCGACGCAAGTTGCCGTAAGGCGCTTGAAGTTGGCGTTGTTGAGCAGTCGGTTGACCCAGAGGGTTTTACCTTGGTGATGGTGCCCAAAGCGCAGGCCTACAAAGATTTCAGTGCAGCATATTTCCAGCCAGAAGAAATATATGAATTAATTTGGGAAACAGATGCCTTTAGTGCCTGCGGTGCGTCAATGAGTTTTGCTCTTGCAATCGAGGGCGGCGCAGAAAGCGACATTAAGGTTTCTTATAACACCGCCGAGGGCAAATTTGAGACCACGCAAGATCTTGGTGAGTACGGAGTTACTCGCCTGAGCTACACAATTGCCAAAAACCTTTTTAGTGGAATCCAGTCGCTGGGAAACAACACCGCCGACGCCCGCACCATCAGATACGGACACCTGACCGATGCTGATTGGAATATTCTGAGAACTGCTGTGGACGCTTTTTTGGCCGACCAGTGAGAGAGTAAGCCAGAAAATTTCGGGACTCCATTGCCTCTATCTGAAACTCAAGACCATGTCCCATGCTCATTGTAGGATCGGCTAAAAAGGCAAGGGGTGCTAAATGAGATTTATTTCGTGGAACATTGCACGACGATCACAGGGTCTCCCACATGCGCTAAATGCTTACGAGCCAGACATAGCATTTTTCCAGGAAGTGAAGAATCCAAGCGGCCAATCTCCGAAGGGTTATTTCAGTATTGGCAAGTCAATCGATGAGCGCGGTCGAAAGGAAAATTGGGGAAACCTAATAGTTTCAAAAACCCCGCTGACGCCTGTGGATTTGGGGAGTGAGTACCAAGGTTCGATGGTCGCAGCTACAACGACTTTGCAAAACGGCCAAACTTTGGGCCTGCTGAATCTATATGGCCTCTTAGAGCGTGCGCCAAGTAAACCGGGAATCAATATTGTGCACTTTGGAGTACACCGGATGCTCTCCGACGCTGGCTTTTGGCTGGGCCAGTTTGATGGGCCGATAGTTGATGGTTTCATAGTCGCAGGAGACTTGAACAAGGATAGGCAAATGGACGGCGGGCCGAGTTTGAGAAGTGGCAGACAGATAGCTTCAAATTTGCTTAACAGATTCCAAGATTTTGGTCTTACTGAGCTGATACCAACGTTTTACCCAAGTGGCGTGCAAACCTTCAGGCACACGACTTCGAGTGTTGATTGGCAGATAGAACATGTGTTTATTTCTGAGAGTCTCTCAAAAAAGGTAGAGACTCTTGAAGTCGTTTCGGACGAGGTGTCTCTAAGGGCCTCTGATCACAATCCAATTTCATTTACATTGAACTCGAATTAGCTTGTGTGGGCTAACTGGTCTCACTTATATTCACTCTTATGGCAAGAGTTGTGGACATTCACGAAGCACAGACTAATTTTTCTAAATTGGTAGACGAGGTCGAAAACGGTGGCGAGGTTACAGTGGCTCGCGCCGGCAAACCGATTCTGAAGTTAGTGAAATTAGTGGACACCCCGGTTCAGCGCAAACTCGGCCAATTTAGTCGGAAAAATGAAAATTTTGACTGGGATGCGTGGGATTCTCTCGATCGCGAGCTTGCCGGCACTTGGAACGCAAATAAATTAGATGAAATTTAAGTCAGCCGAGTAAGCGCCGAAGACTCAACAGAACGCCGCCCAGCACAGCAGGAATTCCGCCGCCGGGGTGCACGCTGGCGCCCACTCGGTAGAGCCAAGGCCTAAGCGGATTGTGGTGTGCCGGAACCTTGAACGGACCAGACTGCCACATTGGCTTGGTTTCGCCATATAGCGCACCCAAGGCCGAGCCCCACTCGCCAAAGTAGCTTGGGTCCAGAACTTGATAGTCCTCAAAGAAGTTATCGATTGGCTCTGCTAGACCCATCTTGGCCGAGATCCGGTCCAGTTCCAGACGCACCCAATCAGACTCCAGGTCATAGTGCTTGCCATCGGAGGGCGCGGTGAGCAGCACGGCAACCGTGGGTTTTTCGTTGGGGTAAATCTCGTGGGCGCGGTAGTAGTTCACAAATGCCATGGTTTGCTTTGGCACGCGTGCATTAGAAACTGCCTGGTACAAATCCTGGGGGTCATCGGGCATAACCACCGAGTGCGTAACCGTGCCCTCGGGCAGCGGTTGCTTGAGCACTGCATAAATGGCAACCCCAGAGCAAGAGCGGTTTTTGGCCACCGGCGCCGGCTTGCCCATCAGTTTTTTCAATACACCCGGATCAACAGAACTCACCACGATGTCGCAGTCAAAGGTCTGTGTGGTGGTTGCAACCTGGCGCTTTTTTACGCTCACAACTTGCTGCTCTAACCTGATCTCAACCCCGGCCGCAATGCAGAGTTCGAGCAATTTCTGGGCAATCTCGTTCACGCCGCCAACCGGAACATGAATGCCCTGAGTGGCCATAGAAGCCGTAATAGATGCGTAGAGTGCGAGCGACTTTTCGGGGGCAACTCCGGCGTTCAGGGTGTGAATCGCAATCACTTCTTTGAGCGGCTCAGGCAGCCAGCGCAGTGAATTCAGGTACGAATTTGTGGTCAACCGCCCACGGTAAACCCGCATCAGTTGGCCCAACCCGGCGTAGTTAGTCGGCGACATCGGGTTGGTGGTTAGCATCTTCGAAATGGCCGGCGTTAGGCGCTCGTGCATGCCCGCAAATTTTTGCCAAGGCTGGTACCAGTAGTGATCTGGCCTCACCGGGAGGTCGGTGGTGTGCTCGCGATAAAAGTAGCGGCCCACCTCGTTGAGCCTCACAAACTCAAGATTTTGGGTTTTGGTGGCCTCGCCGAGTGAGTCGTAGGTATCTAAAAACTGTTGCCATACCTCAGGAAAAGTCACTAGCGCTGGCCCGGTATCCATGCGCTGCCCCAAAACCTCGATGCGGCGCGACTTGCCGCCAACCCAAGAGTTGCGCTCGAGTACAACAACTTTGTGCCCTGCCTTGGCAAGCAGTGCAGCACTGGCCAGACCTGAAAGCCCTGCGCCCAGAACCACAACCCTCTTCATTTAGTAGATGCCAAGAACAATGGCCGAAACCAACTGAACGCCGGCAACTGCCCCAGCCACGTAAGGGAAAGCAATTGAGTACTTATAAACCTCGTGCGCTTTTTCTGGTGTTGGGCTTCTCCAGACCGATGCCACTAGGTAGCCGGCAATAACCAGGTTGACAATGGCAACCGGAATGTTGACCAGGGCAAAAAGCACGGTGGAGATGGCCCACCAAACAGTGCTCCAAACCAAGGTTCCCTTCACGCCAAAGTGCACGGCCGTTGTAGTAATGCCGGTGTCTGAGTCCTGAGGAATATCTTGAATTGCGTCGTAGGCATGCTTGGCAATTGACCAAGCCATGAGGGCAAATACAGCAAGCCATAGCGGTTCTGAGCCCAGCGCCAAAGGCACGAACGCCAGCGGAAAGGCGTAATCGGTGTTAGAAAAGCTATCGAAGTAGGCGCGCCCTTTGAAGCGAAGTGGCGGTGCTGAGTAGAAGATGAAAAACAGGCTGTAGGCCAGCATCCATGCAGTTGCCTGCCACGGCAGGGTTACCGCAAAGAACGCCAAGAACGGCAAGTTTGTAAGAGTCACGCCCCACCAAATCGGCTTGACCTCATTGGGTGAAATGTGGGCACCCTCGTAGCCGCCCTTGCGCGCGTTGATGTTGTCGGTCTCTTGATCAAAAATGTCGTTGATTCCGTAAATCAGCAGGTTAAACGGCAAAGTCACCCAAATCAGAATCGGCAGCACACGCCAATCCCACAAAAAGCCGGCAAGCCACATACCCATTACTGTGGTGCCGATGGTGTTCACCCAGAGCACTGGACGAGAGATGATTACGAGTCTTTTAAGCACCCATTCAGCCTATGGCTTCAAACCGGAAACTTGTGATAAAGAAGCAGCAAATGGCCGCTAAAATTAGAGAGTGTGCTATTGCTAGGTGCTGTTTGCGCTTGCTCTCAAATTTAGAAAGGTGAGCCCATGGCTGAAAAGGATTTTCCACTAGCGTTTCGTGGCTACCAAAAAGAAGACGTAGACGAATACCTTGCTGAAATCGCCAACGAGCTTTCTCTGGCAAAGATGCAAAACAAGCGCACCTACGAAGAAACAGCGGCTCTTCGAAACGAAATTTCAAACCTTCGTCAAAAAGTTAAAACTTCTAACAACATGGGTTACGCCGATCTCGGCTCCCAGTTCGAGCAAACACTTCGACTTGCTGAAGAGCAGGCAAAGAAGCTTATTCAGGATGCAGGCCAAGAGGCCATCAAAATTCGTGATACCGCTCGCGCCGAGGGTGAGGCATCGGTTCGCAGCAGCGAGAAACTTGCCGCCAAGATGCTCTCTGAGGCCGAAGGCAAAGTTGCTGAACTAAAGCTTGAATCTACAAACATCGACGGCGTAAATGCCGGCAAATTGAAGCAAGCTGAGCAGCAGGCATCAGAGATCGTGCTTCGAAGCCAGCAAGAGGCCTCGGTAATTTTGGCCAATGCGCAAGAGGCTGCGGCACAAACCAAGAACGGTGTTCTTACCGAGCTAGACAAACTTCGTGCCGAGATGACCGAAACCCGTCTTGCCGGCGAAGAAGGTGTTCGTAAGGCACAAGCTGAATCGCAGCGAATTCTTGACTCGGCAAACGCGGTTTTGGCCGACGCCAACCAAGAGGTTGCCCGAATTCGTGCCGAGCTTGCTAGCCTGCGTGCCGAAGGCGAGATCGAGCTGCAAGAAATGCGCAACCAGATCTCGCAGGCGCAGTCAGACCTTGAGTACCGCAAGCGCCTGGCCGACCAGGAGCGCATCAGCCTTGACCTAGAGCTTGCCGAAAAGCGCGCAGAGACAGAGCGTGAGGCAGCTGGCATCATTCAGCAGGCCATGGACCAAGCTGGCGAAATCAACCGACGTGCCGAAGAAACCTTGGTTGAGATGACCGAACGCGGCCAGAACATTTCTGCTCAGGCCACGCTCACACTTCGCGAATCAGAGAACCAGGCAGCAGCACTGCTTGAGTCAAGCCAGCGAAACTCGTTCCACCTGATTAACGAGTCTCGCCGCCGCAGCGAGCAGCTGACTCGCAAAGCCGAGACTTTTGCCATTAACTCCATTCGCGAGAGCGAAGAGCGCCTTGGCCGCATGCAATTGGAATATGAAGAACTGAACGAGTTCTTAGATTCTTTGAAGTCGATGATGGCCACCGAGGCTGTGGTTTCAATCCTTGAGTCAAGTGCAGTTGAGTTGGCAAACCAAGAATCATTGCAGGCAAAAGCCAATAAAGCATTCGGCGAGCAGTCTCTAGATGCCGACGAATTTGTGTCTGAGGATGACGACACCGAGGATTCCAAGTAACTAGCCGGATTGCTTGAAAGCCATGGGAGATAACCAAGCAGTTCTGATCTTTGATGGCGATTGCGGTTTTTGCACATCTGCGGCCAACTTTATCCGCGACAAATCGGCCACACCAATTGCCATCGCGCCTTGGCAACTCACCGATGTTGGTTTATTCGG
>JAHEGM010000030.1 GCA_024645105.1 Rhodoluna sp. | reverse complement strand
CTCAGCTACCTTCTCGACCTTGTTCGCCATGGCGCTCCTTGATTGTTTGTGTCGGTAGCCCCGGGAAATAAAAAATGCTCCATGCAGACGCATAGAGCAGTACGAAAATCAGTGACAACACCGATGAAAGTGACTTCTAAATACACCTGCGTGGGTTGACACTTTCGTATCCTTCGTTGCCTCGTTAAAGGCAAAACCGACGGTCTTTGGCTTCCCCCAGTCTAAGCCAGGCCTGGGGCTGGGCGCAAGCCCGGATATAAGAAAAGACCCCCGTCGGCACTGGCCAGCGGGGGTCTTCGTCAAACTATTTAGTTGGCGTACTTCTTGGCGCGAGGACGACCCTCACCCTTTGGCTTGTCTGCCCAGCGACCCTTGCCAGAGCCGCCGTAGTTGCCACGGCCGCCACGATTACCTGAATCCCCGCTGTCGCGACGATTCCCTGAGCGACCAGCGCCACCGCGACCACCCTCGCGTGATGAACCACCACGTGAGTCACCAAAGTCCAAAGACTCAGGGGCAGGAATAGGTGCAATTGGACCAGCAAGCTCAACTAGCAATTCGCTAGCTGGGCGTACTTCAGAGAAGATTCCATCGCGCTCTGCACGACGAAGTAGGTCTTCCATGCGACGGCGACGGCTGCGAGGAATCAGAGTAATAACTGTTCCCTCTTTGTTCGCACGCCCGGTACGACCTGATCGGTGTAGGTAGGTCTTGTATTCCTCAGGTGGATCAACCTGGATAACGAATGCCACGTCGTCAACGTGAATACCACGAGCAGCAACGTCAGTTGCAACTAGCACGCGGCAGCCGCCCTTGGTGAAACGCTCAAGGTTACGGTTTCGCTGGTTCTGGTTTAGGTCACCGTGAAGACGTGCCGCAGGAACACCGGCTGCGGTCAAGCTTTCGCTTAGACGCTCGGCGGTCATTTTGGTACGCGTAAAGATGATTGATTTTCCGTGGCCCTGAACTAGACGAAGAAGAACCTGTGAACGGTCTTCTGGGTCAACGGTCATGACTCGGTGAATGATGTTTGCGGTGTCATTCTCTTCGTTTGGCACTTCATAAACGTAAGGGTCAGGAAGGAATTCCTTAACCAGTGCATCTACTTCGCGGTCAAGAGTTGCAGAGAACAAAAGCTTCTGGCTGTCGCCAACTGCGCGCATAACGCGACGCACACCTTCAATGAAGCCAAGGTCACACATGTGGTCAGCTTCGTCAACAACAAGAGTTTCAACTTCTGAAAGATCGATGATGCGCTGAGACATTAGGTCTTCTAGACGACCAGGGGTTGCCACAACAATGTCAACACCGCGGCTCATTGCGTTCTCTTGCTTGCGCTGAGGAACACCACCGTAGATGCAAGTTGTGTAGAACCCAACTGCCTTAGCAATTCCGTTTACTGTGCGGTCAATCTGATCTGCAAGCTCACGAGTCGGAGCAAGAATAAGTGCACGAGGCTTTCCAGGCTTGCGTGGAACTGAACCTGCAGCTACAAGTTTCATTACTAGCGGAACGGTAAACGCAATTGTCTTTCCAGAACCTGTCTTACCGCGACCAAGAACATCGCGACCAGTCATGGCTGCAGGAATGGTGCTTGCCTGAATTGGGAACGGAGTATCTGCGCCCATGCCAGTTAGTGAAGCAAGAATACGTGGGTGCAGACCCATTGCCTCAAAGGTGTCAGAGGTGATTGCCTCTGATGCTTCAACAGCATCTAGGCGCTCAAGAACCTTGTCTTCGAAGAAAGCCTTCTTGTTTGGGTTTGAGTCGCGGGCACCACGGAAACTTGATTCACGTGAATCATCGCGTGCGGCGCGGTCAGCGCGGTTTGGGTTGCGCTCTTCGCGAGAAGAATCACGGCCACGATCTTCTGACCAACCGCGCTTTGCAGTGCGGTCTTCAAAACGCGATGAATCTGACTTGCCGTATGAAGGTCGCTCTGCACGGTTGCGGTCGCCGAAGCCACCACCAAAACCTGAGCGCGCTGGGCGGTCTTCGCGGTTTCCAAAAGTACGAGGTTGACGCTCATCGTCACGGCGTGCCGGACGTGCATCACGGTCATCGCGGCCACGGCCGAATGATGGGCGTGAGTCGCCGTCACCATAAGAAGGACGATCTGAGTTGTAAGCCGGACGACCATCGCGAGCTGCGCGGTCATCTGAGTTGTAGCGAGGCTTGCGTGCTGCTGCACCCTGATTACCTGAATGCCCGCTGTCGCGACCATTCGGCGTCCAATCGCGACCGCGGTCTTCGCGGCCACCATTCATCTCGCGGCTGTTGCGGCCACCGGCTGCAGAACCTGGGCGGCCATAAGCCGGACGGTCTCCGCCGCGTGCTCCGCGGTCATCGCGGTTTCCGTATGAAGGGCGCTCTGAACGACCCTGGTATCCACCGCGGTCTTCGCGAGGAGCGCGGTCATCGCGGTTACCGTAAGCAGGGCGTGAATCGCGGTTGCCATACGAAGGGCGCTCTGAACGAGCTGCGCCATCGCGGTTACCGTAGGTGCGCTCCGAAGGATTGCCGTAAGTTTTGGGTGCGCGCTCTTCGAAGAATGCGCCTTTTGCACGTGGCTTACGAGGTGCGTCTGCACCTGCAGCGCGAAAGTCTGAGCGACCAGAACGAGCTTCGCCGGACTTACCTGAATACCCGCTGTCGCGGCTATTCCCATTTTCACGTGGCTTGAAGTTTGATGTTGAACCTGCGCGGCCGCGACCAGTTGGGGTCTTGCCGTTACGGTCTGCTGAAGCGCCTTTTCCCGGGCGCGCGTTTGATTTGCCAAAAGTTGGCATAATTTTTCCTCATTCAATTGTGTGGTTCGGCGGGGAGTAGCCGCTTTGAACCGGTGGGTTAGTCGAACAGCTGCTAAACCCACACACAAGAAAAACTCTGCATAACGGCAGATCTTATTTAGAGGAAAAGACTGGTACATCTTCAGCGGTGGCGCTTCTGTGGCCACTTGAATCAAGTGATGTACTGCAAACGACTACTGTCACATTTCTGTAACGCTATAAGCCTAACTTGGCAGGCCCCATTTGGCTAGACCCAATTTCACACCGATAACTGCGGCGAGTGGACCTGATCTAGATTGCGATTGCCGCCCCAAGCACAGTGAATCCCCCGCGGTTTTCCAATTGCCAACTGAAGGCCACTTCATCCATGATTGTGGAGCCATAGCCGGCCTCGACCTCAGCCGGCAGCGGCTGGCCGTCGTTTGACACGGTTATTCCCAGCAAATGCGGGCCAGTTTTCTCTACCTCAATCACCACGTGCTCGGCCTTGCCGTGCTTTACCGCATTGCTAACGGCCTCGCGAACCACCTCGGCAGCACAGGCGGAAGTCACTGGGTTGGCTTCAATTTGGCTCACCAGTTCTGCACTCAAAACTGGCAACTGCACCTCAACGGCGCCTTCCCAAACGTCACGAATCTGATCGAGCACACCAACAAAAGTTTCCGCACCGTCAGTTGATTCCAGTTTGCTAATTGCAGCCGCAATGTCAGATTGCACGGCGTCAATATCTTGTGCAGTTGGCGCCTCAAGCTTGGCCAAGCGAATAGCAGATGCGTATAGGGCCGCCTGAACAGAGCCATGAAGAATAGACGCGATTCGCCTGCGGTTTAGCCAAACCTCTTGGCGAAGCTGTGAGTTCAATATCGCGAGGTCTGAAACCACTCTTGTCATTTCTAGCTCGGCATCACGGCGCTGGGTTCTAAGAAACTGCATGTAGAAAGTGATGAGCGTCAGCACAATCTGGCCAGCGATGAACTGTAATAGCGCGCTTACAGTCAGGTGCAGGCCGATTATGGAAATAACATACACGGTAATGAAAGACACCGAAACGGCGGCACCAATCGAAATAAGTAAAGCAAAAACAAAATTAACCCAGAGATTGATAAACAGCCGCTGCATAATTTTGTAGCCAAAAAACACGGCAATCAAACTAACAATGCTTCCTAGAAGCACTGAATCCGGAAAATAAATGACGTTGGCTGTCACAGAAATTGAAGCAGTGGCAAATGTAGTTAGTTCAGGCACAATCATGGCACCGGCAGATATTTTGGTAGGGAACCTACTCTTTGTTTTGGCTAGCGCAGCGCGATTACTGATGACGTTAACCTCATCGTCAACCTTGGAGCTTTTACCAATGTCGTGACTAAGTGGCCTGACTACAGTTTCAACCACGTCACGAAGCCGATTCGATAACTCGCTGGGCGATGACTGCAACTGTGATTTCACTTCGTCAACTACCGGTGCAAGCACGCCCTGCACTCGCTTTAAGAGATCTGCGCGCTGCAAGCGAATGCGTTCCCTAATTCCGCCGCGCAACTCATCTAGCTCGGCTTTTTCAACCTCAAGCTCGGCAAGGGTTTTTTCGTGCCTAATTCTCGAAGCGTTGAAGATCGCCAGCATTGAAATGGCACCGTAAACAAAAAGTGGCCCTCCCACCAAGCGATAAATGAATTCTGATGGTGGCATGATGCCCAGTGCCGCACCAGTCAGGTAGACGCTTGCGCCCCTGACTACGCCGGCAATTAGGTAGGCAATTGAGCTAAGCAGGCGCCTTGGCTCACGCCCTGGTGTGCTCGGTAGCACTGTTGCCCTAAACAACAGCAAGACGGCAACAGTAGTAGCCAAACCAACAAGCGCAATCAGTGACCATTCAAGGTATGAGCCCTGTAAGCGTGATGGGTTGCTGATGAGTACAAGCAGGATTGACAGCGGTGCAAATTGCCACAGCACTCGATTGCTTAGCGCAACCGGACCTGAGGCGTTATTGATTGCCTCGCGCAAACTAGTTTTTGGAGTTAGAAATTTTTCTGACATTATGCGTCTGAAAGTGACTTACCTGAGGCTCGCAAATAAGTAGCTGCGGCTTCGACTCGGGCGTTACCTTCGGCCTGTACGTCAATATCTAATGCCTGAAAAATTCTGCTGACGATTCCTTCGACAGCACGCACGGTGGTGCCACGCTTATCAGCAATTTGAGCGTTGGTGTAACCCATAGCCAAAAGCTGCAAAACAGAGATTTGTTTTTTAGAAAGGGCGGCAAGCGGCCTAGAGCTGGCGAGGTCGTGGCGCTGGCCGCCAGAAACTGAATCATGCAGAACCGCCTCTAGAGCATCAACCAGTTCATTGGAATCAATTAACTGAGATTTGCGCAGGTAAGCAATTTTGCTTGGCAGGTCTTTAGTCTCTCGACCGGCGAACCTGGCGTCTGGCAAATTGGTTAGAAAAACAATGCCAACATCGGGTGCGGTTTTGTGTAGAGATTCAGCAAAATCAAATCCGGTAGGGCCCGGGCCAAGTTCAACATCTAGAACTACCGCATCAGGGTCATGTGCCTTGAATGCTCTTGCGGCATCGGCAGCGTTGGCAGCGGTAGTTACCTCAAAGCCGCTTGACTCAAGGGTCTTGGCAATCAGGTCACGAAGCAGGGCTTCGTCTTCAACGACAACTACGTGGCGGCTGAACATTTTTTAGATTAGACCGCGCTTTGTGAGGGCCGCGTGCAAATCTGCATCGCTTGGCTCAACCATAAATTCGCCATCTTTGAAAAGTACCACTGGAATGTTTTTACGACCCGCAACTGCTTCTGCCTCGGCGGCAAGCTCGGCGCTTTGCTCAACGTCTTTCATGTCGTACTCAACGCCAAGTGTGTTCAGTAGTGACTTTGATCGGCGGCAGTCACTGCACCAATCGGCGCCATAGAAAGTTACTTCAGCCATTTTTACATCCTCTACTAACGAAGGCGGGCCTTGTCTGGAATAAACAAGGTCTCTCCGTCAAATGTAATACCTGTTAGGTCTTTGATAACAATGTCTGCGGACGACTCAAGAGCTTTCTCGGTGACCCCAATAACCAGGCCAACCCCAGCCTCAATACCGGCCTCTACCCCGGCAATAGCATCCTCAAAAACCACGCAGTCTGCTGGGTCAAAGCCCAGCTTTTCGGCACCAAGTAAATACGGGTCAGGGTGTGGCTTGCCCCTGGCCACATCGTCTCCGGTTACTAACTCAGCCGGAACCGGTAATCCGGCTGCCTCAAGCCTTGCTCTGCCAAGGTTGGCATTGGCCGAGGTGCAAACCGTCCAGGTGCCGGCAGTAAGCGAGTGCAAAAGCTCTACAGCCCCAGGCAGTGCAATTGTTTCGCCGGCAGTCAGTTGCTCAAGTTCATTGATGCGGTTGTTGGCTTTTTCAAACAGCTCTTCGCCAACGTGCTCTCGCACCTTGTCTTCGGCACGCACCCCAGCGTTCTCTGGAACGTCCCACTTGAAATTTGGCGCAAACTCCGTTGCCCACTGAGACCAAGCTACGTTTGCTGCGTGATGCGAATCAACTAGCACGCCGTCGTTGTCAAAAAGTAAGGCCGATGCAAAAAACTTCAACTACTTTGCTTTCTTTGCCGCTGGTGTTTCCTTGTTGCGCTCCGTGATGGTCACATAAATTCCAACGACAGCAAGCAGCAGTAGCACTTTGGCTGGTGCTAGATCTTCAAGCAACCACTGAACATTTGGCGCTGTGATTGTGGGAATTGAATTACATTCAACTCCTTGGCAGTTGATTGGCGGGTTACTCCAGGTTTGTAGTTTTGAAATTGCAGCTGAACCAAAAGAGAAAGCCATGATGGTTACGGTGGATCCAAAAATGATTGACAAAACAAAATTCAGGTTTGATGCACCTGCGGCCCAGGCAGTCCTTGGCTTTACCGCAGCAGGTTTCACCGCACGAGCCTTGTTGGCAAATCTCGTGCCAATCACAACACCAGAGGCAACAATCGCGATGATGATCACCCAGATCCACACCTGCAGATTGGTGCGAGTTACGTCATAAACTGCCAAGCCAAATATGATGGCTAGGGCTGTTGCCAAAATTGGCACCGCATAGCCAAGCCCCAGTGCCTTTTGAGCCTCAGACATTTTTGGCTTTGAGCCATCGGTGTTTTTCTCGTTTTCATTATTGAAAACAAATGCCGCAAGCAGCACGTAAACCACTAAACCGGTTGCCAGCAAAATAGGAACGTAAACGCTAAGGAGTCTAAGCACTGGGTTTTCAGTTCTGCCCGAGTAGGTATTGAATGCGCCCAAGAAGTTGCCAATTGCAAAAACGGCTCCGGCGGCAAGACCTAGAACAACACCTAGATTGGCAAACCTAAGCGCGGCCCTTGAAAGGCTGTGGGTCTCGCCAAGTTCAGCTCTGGACTTCTGTGCCAAGCGCTTGGCAATCAACGAGGAAACAGCTACCGCCGCGATGCCCAATAGAAATAGGTAAGGGGCTATTTGCACGACTTCTTCAGGGAAAGTTGCAACGCCAACTTCGTTGTAGATCGGCTGCGGAACGTAAAGATTGGCAAGGGTTGCGCCCATGAAGGCCAACCAGGCCACTAGAAGTCCAATAAGTGGTAAAGCAACGGCTTTTTTGGCCAAAGGAATTCTGTTCATGACACCAGCCTATCCCTCTAAACTTTTGGCATGATCCTAGTAATTGGCGAAGCCCTGATTGACCTTATTGAAAACCGATACCAAGCCGGTTCATTCAATGCCATCGTTGGTGGCGCGAACGCAAACGTTTCAATTGCGCTTGCTCGCCGCGGAACCAAGCAACAATTCTTGGCCCGTCTGTCAAGCGATGGCTTCGGGAAACTAATTCGCGAAAAGCTAGTTGCCAATCACGTTGGGCTTGACTATGCCGTTGACGCCAAAGAGCAAACCACAATGGTCACTGTATCTATTGATTCAAATGGCGTTCCTTCTTATTCCTTCTATGTCAACGGCACCGCTGACTGGGGTTGGACACCGCAGGAACTACCAACCGATGCAGATCTTGAAAACATGCACGCCACCGCAATTCAATTTGGTTGCCTAACCATGGCAATGGGCCCTGGCAACTTGGTGATTGAAGATTGGGCTCGCGAGCACTACAAGCAAAACTCAGTAACCATTAGTCACGACATAAACATGCGCCCGGCACTTGGCTTTGAAAGAAACCACGAACGTTTGCGCGTTGAGAGAATCAACGACATCTCGCACGTGATCAAAGCATCTGATGAAGACATTCACTGGCTATACGACATGGCCGAGGGTGAAGACGTAGACAAAGTTGTTTGGAAGTGGATCGGCGATAGCGGTCGTCACGTATTTATTACTCGCGGTGGAGACGGGGTATCTGTTTACCGCCTAGCCGCAGATGGATCTAAAACTCGCTTTGATGTTGAGTCACGCAAGATCAATGTGGTCGACACCGTTGGCGCCGGCGATACCTTCTGCGCAAATCTACTGGGTCAGCTTTCAGATGTTGATGCCCTTGGCACCAACCCGTTTGACCGCCTACAAAACCTAAGCAATGACGTGCTTCGTGAATTTGTTTGGACAGCGGGCATTGCCGCCTCAATTACTTGTGAGCGAGCAGGCGCTGAGCCACCAACCAAGGCAGACCTAGACGCAGTACTGGCTACGCTTTAGCGCTTTCGCTAGCGTCAGCCACACCGGTTGATGCGTGCGCTGCCGCAATTGCGCGGCGCCCGGCCGGCAACAGCACAGCGGCCGTTGCCACAATCACCATGGCTGCACCGGTTGTAATCAAAAGAGATTCAACCGGGAACACATCGGCCAATGGCCCAAGCACAGACATACCCAGCGGCATCGCCACGGCAATCACGATTCCTACAAAACCAAACACGCGACCTTGACGCTCTAGCTCAACGGTTTCTTGCAGCAGGGTCATGGCCGAGGTGAAGAACGATGGCACTGCAACGCCAATAATGAAAAACAGCACGTAGAAAATAATCAGGTTGGTGGTAAAGCCAAGGCCAACCGCAAGAACTCCAAAGAAAATTGAAGTTCCAATGATCATGCCGATGCGGCTGAATTTCTTGGCAAAGATTGCAACCAGGGCGCCGCCAAGAGCCATGCCAATACTGAACGAGACTTCAAATACCGTTAGCTTCCAGACCTCTGCGCCAAAGTTTCTGGCAATCATCAGCGGAGCCAAGTTTGATGGGGCCACAGTAAGCAGGAATACGATTCCAAAAATACCCATCACCCATCGAACTAGGTCGTGGGTAAAGATGTAGTTGATGCCATCTTTTAGATCGGCAAAATAAGAAGGCTTATCAAGGCTTGCTGCGCGATCAAGAGTTGGCACTGAAATTGTTGCCAACAGTCCAATACCAATTACCGCTGTGGCCACATCAATAAAGAAGACAGAAACAATAGACATGGTTGAGTAAACCGCCGCCGCAGCAATTGGGGCCAGAAGGCCTATGGCCGATTGAATGCTGCTGTTGATTCCGTTAATGCTCATCAACTTATCGGTAGGCACAATCTGCGGAAGAAGCGCCGATACCGCTGGCATCTGCACGCCGGCACCAATTGAGCGCACAGCCATCACCAAGAAAATCAGCCACAGGTCATCTACCCCGGAAAGCATCAGCAGGGCAAGGCCAAGGGTAGAAAGCGCAATCACGGAATCAGAAACAATAATCATGGCCCTGCGATTTACGCGGTCAGCCCAAACTCCGGCAAAAATTGAAACTATTGCCTGAGGCAAGAAACCAAA
>JAHEGM010000005.1 GCA_024645105.1 Rhodoluna sp. | reverse complement strand
GCGCACAATTTTTGTGCAATGAGGATAAAAGAGGAGGGACCATGGAAGGTCCAGAAATCAAAGCAACAGAAGCCGTTATCGATAACGGTAAGTACGGTAAGCGTGTTATTCGCTTCGAAACCGGTCGACTAGCTCAGCAGGCACAGGGTGCAGCTGCGGTTTACATCGACGAAGAGACAATGCTGTTCTCGGCTACCACTGCAAGCAAGCAGCCAAAAGATCAGTTCGACTTCTTCCCACTAACTATTGACGTAGAAGAGCGCATGTATGCGGCTGGCCGCATTCCTGGAAGCTTCTTCCGTCGCGAAGGTCGCCCATCAACCGAGGCAATTCTTGCCTGTCGTTTGATCGACCGCCCACTACGTCCATCATTCGTTGATGGTCTTAGAAACGAAATTCAGGTTGTAGTTACCGTTTGGGCAATTGAGCCTGACGAAATGTACGACGTAGTTGCAATCAACGCAGCTTCGATGTCAACTCAGCTTGCCGGTTTGCCATTCTCTGGTCCTATCGGTGGTGTGCGTGTTGCACTTATCGATGGTCAGTGGGTTGGTTTCCCTAAGCACTCTCAGTTAGAGCGCGCAGTATTCAACATGGTTGTTGCTGGTCGCGTAATCGTTGAGAACGGCGTAGAAGACGTTGCCATCATGATGGTTGAAGCAGAAGCTTCAGAGAACGCAATGGACCTAATCGCTGCAGGCGCAAAGGCTCCATCTGAAGAAGTTGTTTCAGAAGGTCTTGAGGCTGCAAAGCCTTTCATCAAGGCTCTAGTTAAGGCTCAGGCCGATCTAGCTGCAGTTGCTGCAAAGCCAACTGCCGACTACCCAACCTTCTTGCCATACACCGATGAAGTATTTGCTGCCGTTGAGGCATCAGCTGGTGCGGAACTTGCAAAGGTTTACCAGATCGCTGACAAGGTAGAGCGCCAGAATGCAGATGATGCATTGAAGGCAACCACCAAAGAGAAAATGGAAGCAACACTTTCAGAAGAGCAGATGGCTCAGTTCTCAGCGGCTTATAAGTCAGTTACCAAGAAGATCATGCGTACCCGCGTGCTGAAGGAAAACATCCGTATTGATGGTCGTGGTCTTCGTGACATTCGTACCCTTGATGCAGAGGTTGCAGTTATTCCTCGCGTTCACGGTTCAGCAATCTTCCAGCGCGGTGAGACTCAGATTCTTGGTATCACCACCTTGAACATGTTGAAGATGGAGCAGCAAATTGACTCACTGAGCCCAGTGACTTCAAAGCGCTACATGCACAACTACAACTTCCCGCCTTACTCAACTGGCGAGGTTGGCCGCGTGGGCACTCCAAAGCGTCGCGAAATTGGTCACGGTGCTCTTGCTGAGCGCGCGTTGGTTCCAGTTCTGCCAAAGCGCGAGGACTTCCCATACGCAATCCGCCAGGTATCTGAGGCTCTTGGTTCAAACGGTTCAACCTCTATGGGTTCTGTTTGTGCTTCTACTCTTGCACTACTAAACGCCGGTGTGCCTCTGCGCGCGCCAGTTGCAGGTATTGCTATGGGTCTGATCTCAGACACCGTTGATGGCAAGGTTCAGTACGCAGCAATCACCGATATCCTTGGCGCCGAAGATGCACTTGGCGACATGGACTTCAAGGTTGCCGGTACTCGCGACTTCATCACCGCTATCCAGCTAGACACCAAGCTAGACGGTATTCCTGCATCAGTACTTGCAGGCGCACTAACACAGGCCAAGGAAGCACGTCTAACCATTCTTGATGTAATGGCACAGGCAATTTCTGAGCCAGACGAGATGGCTCCAACTGCTCCACGCGTTATCGCTGTGAAGATTCCAGTTGACAAGATCGGTGAGGTTATTGGCCCTAAGGGCAAGATGATCAACCAGATCCAGGAAGACACTGGCGCTGACATCTCAATCGAAGATGACGGAACTGTTTACATTGGTGCAACCGATGGCCCTTCAGCAGAAGCTGCTAAGGCTGCAGTTAACGCTATTGCAAACCCTCACGTACCTGAGATTGGCGAGCGTTTCCTTGGAACCGTTGTGAAGCTAGCTACCTTTGGTGCTTTCGTTTCACTAGTTCCAGGAAAAGATGGCCTACTGCACATCTCTGAACTAAAGAAGATGGCTGGCAAGCGCGTAGAGAACGTTGAAGACGTTCTTGAGGTTGGCCAGAAGCTTCAGGTTGAAATCACCAAGATTGACGACCGCGGAAAGCTTTCACTAGCTCCGGTTGTTGAGGGTGATGCAGCATCATCTGACGAAGAGTAATTAAAAAAGAGAGTTCTGGTTTAGCAATGAGTGAAATTCTATTTCCGCTAGATCAGAACGACCTTTCGTTCACCGCTTCGGGAGGTAGTTCGGTTCGCCGTTCTATCCTCCCAAGCGGTGTTCGCGTTTTAACTGAGCACATGCCCGGCGCACAGAGCGTGTCAATTTCTTTCTCTGTTGCAGTTGGTTCTCGCGACGAAACAGATGGCCACCACGGCTCGACACACTTTCTAGAGCACTTACTCTTCAAGGGAACGAAAAAGCGCACTGCACTTGAAATTGCAGTTGCCTTTGATTCTGTTGGCGGCTCATCAAATGCATCAACTGGCAAAGAGCACACCAGTTACTACGCTCGGGTGCAAGACTCTGCGCTTCCTCTAGCCGTAGATGTGATTGGAGACATGCTCACATCTTCTTTGATTGATTCAAAAGAATTTGAGAATGAGCGCACAGTAATTCTTGAAGAGCTCGCTATGAACGACGACGACCCTCAGGACGTAGCGCACGAGGCATTTGCCGAGGCTGTTCTGGGTGAGCACGCGTTAGGTCGCCCAATTGGCGGAACCAGCGAGACCATTACGGCAGTAACCCGTGATGCCGTCTGGAGTCACTACCAGGCAAATTACCGCCCGCAAGATTTGGTGATCGCGGCCGCAGGTGGCGTTGAGCACGCCAACCTGATTGAACTTGTTGAAAAGTCGTTGCTAGAAGCAGGCTGGGACCTAAATAAGTCAGCACAACCGGTCGAGCGCAGACTATTGCACCCGGCAAAGATTTCCCGTGGTTCAGAACTAAAGGTGATCAAGCGCCCAATAGCTCAGTCCAATGTTTTGATTGGCATGCAGGGGCTGGTAGCCGACGACGAGCGCCGCTATGCCATGGGAATTCTCAACACCGTACTGGGCGGTGGAATGAGCTCAAGAATGTTTCAGGAGATCCGCGAAAAGCGCGGACTGGCCTATTCGGTTTACTCTTTCAACCAGGGCTACTCTGACGCAGCGTATTTTGGCCTGTATGCCGGTTGTTCACCTGCTAAAACCGCAGAAGTTACGCGGCTTATGATTTCAGAATTTGAAAAGATTGCCAGCGAAGGAATTCGCCAGGATGAGCTGGATCTAGCTAAGGGAAACATCTCAGGCAGCCTTGCGCTCAAGTACGAGAGCACGATGGCGCGCATGAATCGTTTGATTAGCGCTGAAATTGTCAACGGTGAATTCTTCGACCTCGATGACTCGCTTCGCCACGTGCACGCAGTCACCCTGGCAGACATCCAGTCACTTGCACAAGAACTGGTTACCCGCGAGCGTTCGATTGTTGCCGTAGGTGACGTTGACGAAGCCACCTTCGCTGAGTTTCTGTAAACCTTCTAACTAGGATTAGAGCATGTCAATCAAAGTAGCTGTAGTTGGTGCCACAGGGCGCATGGGAAAGCTTGCCCTCGAGCTAGTCGATGCCGCACAAGACCTTGAATTGCACGCAGCTCTAGATTCAAAAAGTGAACTAAGCGCCGCTCTTGGTGCCGACGTTATTTTTGAAGTCACCAAACTTGAAGTCAGCGAAAAAGTCGTTGACTACGCCATTTCAAATGGCATAAAAATTGTGGTTGGCACCAGCGGCTGGTCAGCACCCAAGCTGGCGGAGCTAAACAAGAAAGTTTCAGCCAAACCGGCTGCTTCAGTTTTGATAATCCCAAACTTTTCAATCGGTTCAATGTTGGCCAGTTCATTTGCGGCACAGGCAGGCAAGTTCTTTGATTCAATCGAAATTGTTGAGGCGCACCACGCCGGCAAGATTGATTCACCTTCTGGCACTGCGGTGCGCACGGCAGAGATGATTGCCGAGGCTCGAGGCGGCATGACTAAGCCGTTGATACCTGGTGTGGGTCAAGAAGCAAGAGGCCAAGTTGTGGCCGGTGTTCCAATTCACAGTTTGCGTTTGGCTGGCGTCTCAGCAAAGCAAGACATTCTTTTTGGTGGCGAGAGTGAAGTGCTAACAATTAGCCACGAAGTTTCATCGATTCGTTCGTATGTAAACGGAATTCTTATGTCTATTCGCACTGCTGCAAAATCAAACGGACTAGTCGTTGGTTTGCAGGCTGTAGTTGACGCCAATACTAAGAACTAAAGTTCATGTCTCGCACAAAACTTGGCGCGCTGGTAATGACGGTGCTGCTACTAATCTATGTAGCCCTGCTTACCAATACCGGCTTATCTCTGCTTGCCACCAATATCCTCATCGCTCAAGTGATGGGTAGCCTGATTCTTGCTTTTCCGTTGATTGGCGTGTGGGCAATCGTAGTTGAGTTGCGCTTTGGCCTGGCCGCCGAAAAACTTGTGGCCCGCGTTGAAGCCGAGGGAACCTGGCCTGACTTGCAAATAGAAACTCGCCCCAGCGGCCGCGCCGTCAGAGCTTCAGCAGATGCCGCATTTGCAAAGTGGAGTGCCGCGGCCGAGCAAAACCAAACCGATTTTCACGCTTGGTTTAATTTGAGCCTCGCTTACGATGCGTGTGGCGATCGCAGACGTGCTCGAGTGGCCATGCGGCGCGCGATTGATCTTGCTAAATAGTTTCAGCACTTAGTGCTTCTTAATTAGGCCAATACGCTGAAGGCCAACATAGATCTGGCAGCCAAGGCAAAACGCAAATGCCGCATTTAGAAAAGCTGCTATGAAAGCGGCGCCGGCTGCAAAAACTAATGCACCGGTTAGACCTGCCAGGTAAAGCACTACTCCAGTACCAGCCACCAACAAGCCAACTAGCTGCGCAAACTTTGGTGGGCGAGGGTCTTCTAGCTCTTTTGGTGCGGCAAGGCGTGGGCGAATGAATTTCTTGAAGATAAAACCGTAAGGGTGCTTAGAGTTTCCAAAAAAAGCACCAATCACAAACGAAGCAGTAACTACAAGAAGTACGCCAAACGCTGCACCCAATGTGGTTGAGTCAAGCGCTAGAAATACCGTCACCAGCAAAAGGGCGGAGGTTATTGCTGCGCCAAATCTAGGTCCGCGTGGGTCAATTCCTGCTGGTGTGTTTTTTGATACATCGCTCATTAGATTACGAAGCTCCCTATTTCATCTTCAATGGTTTGTTGTTTTACGGCACCGCCAATTCTTGAGGTCACTCTTCCGTGTGAATCAAGAACCAGGGTGGTTGGGGTCTGCAGAATGTTGAACTTATTGGCAAGGTCAACTCTGTTTGTGATGTCTACTTCAATGTGCAAAATTTCTGGGTGAACCTGCTCGAGTTCGCCATAAAGTCGCGCAGTCTGGCGGCAGGCGGTGCAGAACTCACTCGAGAACTGCAGGAAAGTGACCTTTTTACCAAACTGAGTCACGGGGACCCCGTTTTTCGTGGCGCCAATCTCGGCAAGATTAATCAACTCACCAGACTGAACGTTTTTAGCTCTTCCGGTTCTAGAGCGCCAGATCAGGCCCGCGACTGTGCCAAAGGCAAGCAGCCCCAAGACTAGGGCTAAGCGGGCTTCGATTGACATACATTTAGGCTACGCCTGAGAAATGGGGCTTGATAAAGCGTTACCCTCTATTACGGGGCCTAGGGCCGGTCTACTCGTCAAGAGACAAGTCGCTAAACGACTAGGCTGTAGGGGTGTCAGACATCATTTTTCGCAGCGACGTAACCGTTGAACTAGTCCGTTCAAGCGCATCAGACTCAGACGTCTTGTTTGCAGCTCGAGTATCCACTCAGGGAGAGCAGACCCTTGAATCAGCGGCTGCCCACACCGATGCGGCCGAGGACGAGAAGCGCAATAAGGGCTTGATCAACTACCTAATGCGTGACCGTCATGGTTCGCCTTTCGAGCACAACTCAATGACCTTCTATGTGCAGGCGCCAATCTTTGTTTTCCGCGAGTTCATGCGTCACCGAATCGCAAGCTACAACGAAGAATCAGGCCGTTACAAGGAGCTAAGCCCGGTTTTCTACGTGCCCGCTTCAGATCGCAATCTGGTTCAGGTTGGCAAGACCGGCCACTATGAATTTCTTCCTGGAACCGCAGAGCAGATTGCTCTAGTGGAGCAGGAATCACGCACCACTTCTCAGCAGGCTTACGAATCTTATAAGCGCATGCTGGAGGCAGGTGTTGCTCGTGAAGTTGCACGTATCGTTCTTCCACTCAACATTTACTCAAGCATGTACGTCACCATGAACTCTCGTGCCCTGATGAATTTCTTGAGTCTTCGCACTCAGCGCGAAGGCACTCACTTTCCATCTTTCCCGCAGCGCGAAATTGAGATGTGCGCAGAGAAGATGGAAGACTTCTGGGCAGAACTAATGCCCTACACCTATGAGGCATTCAACAAGAATGGCCGCGTAGCCCCGTAATTCTAAAAAGCTAAGAAACCCTCGGTGAATTAATCGCCGAGGGTTTCTTTTTCATCCACCGGCGGGTATCTGCGGTCAATGGCAGCAAGGCTTGTTTTTCTTAGGGCGAGGCTTAGCACCAGGCCAATAATCACGGCAGAAATTAAATCAATCGCAATTGTGGCGACGAATGTGCAGATTAGGACAAGTGCGTCAAGTTTTGATTCTCTGGCAAGGCTCATCAACTCGCGTGGCTTGATCATTCTTGCCGTGGTTGCCAGCAGCACTCCCGCCAACGCGGCTAGAGGAATTTGACCAACCAGCGGTGCAAATAAAAGAACCACGGCCGCCAGCACCAGAGAGTGGCTCAAAGCAGCCAACTTAGATTGAGCATGCGAGCG
Source organism: Rhodoluna sp. (assembly GCA_024645105.1). Classification (GTDB taxonomy): domain Bacteria; phylum Actinomycetota; class Actinomycetes; order Actinomycetales; family Microbacteriaceae; genus Rhodoluna. Next base: position 34,060 of record JAHEGM010000005.1, on the reverse strand, counting down.
AACATTCACTGCAGTTCGTGCAAGGGCTGCAGTTGCTGGCACCCCGCCAAAGAATGGAACAACTAGGTTTGCAATTCCTTGCCCAAATAGTTCCTTGTTTGAATCATGCCGCTCTTCACCACCGCGCATTTTGTCGGCAACTTTAGCCGATAACAAACTCTCTAAGGCGGCTAGCGCTGCAACCGCAAAGGCAGAAGGCATCAGCGAAACAATATTTGAACCATTCAAGAATTCAAGATTGAAATCGCCGATTCTGGCCGGCAGTTCACCTATGGTCTCAATTTCCATCCCAAGCATGGACGCAACTGCGGCTGATGCAAAAACGGTAATTAGGGCAAACGGCATCTTGGGCCATTTCTTGGTGCCAAGCAAAATCACCAAACAAACCCCAAGCGCAATTGAAATTGACTCCAAGTTCACTTGGGCGACTCCACGAACTAGAACATCAAATGCTCCAGCCCAGACCTTTTCTGAATGGCTGGCTTCAACCCCAAAGATGAATGGAAACTGTTGCAGGGTTATGACAACAGCAATGCCGGCGGTGAAACCTTCTATCAAAGACGTTGGCAGCCGATGCACATGCTCACCAATTTTTGCGTAGGCGGCGATTATCAAAATTAGTCCTGCCATGAGCCCAACCAGCAGCACCGCTCTCGCACCGAATTGGTGAACGATAGGAACCAGAACCACGGTCATGGCGCCGGTTGGTCCTGAAACCTGAAGGCGACTGCCGCCAAAAATTGCGGCTAAGGCCCCGGCGATGATTGCTGTGGTGATGCCGGCTTCGGCACCTAAACCAGATGCGATGCCAAAGGCTAAAGCTAGGGGGAGTGCCACAATGGCTACCGTTATGCCTGCGACTAAGTCTTTAGTCGGGTCGCGTTTCATGTCGCGCCAGTCGGCCGCCGTTGGCATCAGGTTCACATCCTCAGCCTAGTCACCGATAGGCTTGGTTTTATGTCACAGAAGAACCTATTCGGCCAGACCCTGGTTGCACTTGTCACACCTATGAACGCCGATGGCGAAGTTGACTGGGATGCAACCGAGAAGCACATTGACTATGTGATCTCAAACGGTGCCGACGGCGTTGTTGTGACTGGCACCACTGGAGAGACCAGCACTCTAACTGACGCTGAAAAAATTAAATTGGTTGAAGTTGGTAAGTCTGTTTCGGGCGGCCGCGCAAAGATCATCACTGGCGGAGGCTCAAATGAAACCGCTCACGCGATGCAGTTGTATAAAGCATCTGAAAAAGCCGGCGCCGATGGCGTGATGATTGTCACCCCTTACTACAACAAGCCAACTCAGGCGGGTGTGCTCACGCACTTTCGCCTGATTGCAGACGCCACCGATCTTCCGGTAATTCTTTATGACATTCCAGGCCGTTCAGGAATCGCAATTTCTTACGACACCTTCCACCGTGCGGCAAAGCACCCAAACATTGTGGCGATTAAAGACGCCAAGGGTGACCTAGCTCAAGCATCACGAATCATGACCGAAACCGGTCTGATGTACTTCTCTGGTGATGACGCAAACGTCTTGCCTCACATGTCTATTGGCGCAACCGGTCTTATCGGTGTGACAGCCAACGTAGCTCCAGCTGCATATAGAGAAATGGTTGACGCAGCCAACCGAAATGATTATCACCACGCACTAACAGTGCACAATGCACTAGAGCCACTCCAGCGCTCACTCATGACTCACGTTCCAGGAACAGTAGCCGCAAAATACGTTTTGCACGGTTTGGGTTTGATCAACAGTCCTAGAGTTCGTCTGCCACTTGTTGGTCCAGAAGATTCCGAAGCTGCACGTATCGAAGCCGATATCGACAAGGTTGGCAAAGTTCCAGGTTTGAGTTTTGAGAACTTCCGCCCAGACCGTAACGCAGCCGCCGGTGGCGCGCTGCCTAAGGTGGCCGGCACGACTCGGTAGCGCCTAGCGTTACAAAGAAAGAGAACCCTTTGGTTCAGACCCTGCCTCAACCTGCTCCACTTCGCCCAGGCGTCATGCGCATCATTCCACTAGGTGGAATTGGTGAAATTGGCCGAAACATGACCGTATTTGAAATTGACGGAAAAATTTTGATTGTTGACGTTGGCGTGCTTTTTCCAGAAGAGCACCAACCTGGAGTTGACGTAATTCTGCCTGATTTTGGTTACCTAAAGGATCGCCTAGACGATGTAGTTGGCATCGTGTTGACTCACGGCCACGAAGACCACATCGGCGGCGTGCCTTACCTATTGCGTCTAAAGCAAGACATTCCTTTGATTGGCTCGGCGCTTACCTTGGCTTTTGTTGAGGCAAAGCTCAAAGAGCACCGCATCACTCCATACTCAATGGTGGTTGCAGAAGGTAGAAAAGAAACTCTCGCCGGCTTCGACTTAGAGTTCATTGCCGTCAATCACTCAATTCCAGATGCGCTGGCTGTAGTTATTCGCAGCAAAGCCGGAACAATTTTGCACACCGGTGACTTCAAGATGGACCAGTTGCCGCTTGATGGCCGCCTCACCGATTTAAGAGCCTTTGCTCGTGTCGGAGAAGAGGGGCTGGATCTCTTTATGAGCGATTCAACCAATGCCGATGTTCCTGGGTTCACACCGCTGGAAAAAGAAATCGGCCCAGTAATTGAAAACATTATTGCTAGATCTAAAAAGCGCGTCATCGTGGCCTCTTTCTCAAGTCACGTCCACCGAGTGCAGCAGGTAGTTGATGCGGCTAAGGCAAACCACCGCAAGGTTGCTCTAGTTGGGCGTTCGATGGTTCGCAATATGCAAATTGCGATTCAAATGGGCTACCTAAACGCCGAGACTGAAGATTTCGTAGATCTCAAGCAGGCGGCAAACATGCCGGACGACAAAGTGGTTTACATGTCAACCGGTTCGCAGGGTGAGCCAATGGCCGTGCTCGCCCGCATGGCGAATTTGGAACACGATATTGCAATCGGTGAAGGTGACACAGTCATCTTGGCGAGCTCACTTATTCCAGGTAATGAGAATGCTGTTTACCGTGTAATTGATGGCCTCACCAAGTTAGGCGCAAATGTTGTGCACAAAGGAAATGCCAAGGTTCACGTTTCGGGTCACGCAGCAGCCGGCGAACTTCTTTACTGCTACAACATTTTGAAGCCAAAGAATGTCATGCCGGTGCACGGCGAATATCGCCACCTGATTGCTAACGGAAAACTCGCCGAACAAACCGGCGTTCCACATGAGCGTGTGCTAATCACAGAGGACGGCTGGGTAATTGACCTGGTTGACGGCATCGCCGAGGTAGTTGGGGCCGTTGAGTGTGGCCTGCTCTACGTTGACGGTAAAAACGTTGGCACGATAACCGATGACGACTTACACGACCGCAGAGTCTTGGCTGAAGAGGGCTTCATATCGATTTTTGCGGTCATTGACAGTGAGACCGGTCGAGTCAAGGTGGGTCCAGAGATCCGTGCTCGCGCATTTGCCGAGGGGGATCATGTTTTTGACGCGGTCAAACCTTTGATCGAACGTGCTTTGTCAGAAGCTGCAGCAGAAGGCGTGCGCGATACATATGCCCTGCAGCAGGTAATCAGAAGAACCATTGGCACCTGGGTGAATAAGGCCCATCGTCGCCGACCAATGATTATTCCGGTTGTCATAGAAGGCTAACTTCGCCGTGCCTACGGGCATCTGGCGGTGGTGGCTGTTAGTTTTGTTGGATGGCCGCGCGTAAACCAACCCCTCGCAAGCCCGCTTCACGGGCTAAGGGCGTTTCGCGTACCCCAGCAGCGGCAGCTCGCAACTCGGCACCGCGTTCGGCAGCCGCCAGAACCCGCCAATCTCAGGCGCCTTCCGGCTCTGCTTTTACGGCAATCTACATGTTCTTTGCCCACGCCGTTGGTGCCGGTGCTCGCGCCCTTAGCCCAGAAAAGATCGCCAAAGAAGATCGTCGCGATGGCCTGCCATTCTTCATTTTCCTGCTTGGTGTTGTTGGAGCCATCTTTGGCTGGGTACTAATCAAACAGGATTGGGCCCACGGCATTCACGTCTGGACAATGGGGGCGCTTTTTGGCCGACTCTCATTTGGACTTCCGGTTGTGATGATTATTTTTGCAATCTACCTAATGCGTCATCCATCAACTGTGCGCGACAACGGTCGTATTGGTATTGGACTATTCCTCTTTATCGTTTCGTTGAGCGGTTTCTTCCACGTCTTTTTCCTAACCAATGGCAAAGCAGTTCAGCCTTACGACGGCGAATGGCCACTTGCCTACAGCGGTGGTATTTTCGGATGGTTGATTTCAGTTCCGTTCTTCAACACAATCACCATCTGGGGAACCATTCCGGTGCTGGCGGCCTTCACTTTTGGTTCGCTGCTAATCATGACTAAGACCGCACCAAATCGCATCGGCGAAAGACTTCGCGAACTAACCACCTACCTTTTTGGTGAGTCAAAGGTTCGCGAGCAATCTGAAGAGATTGCTGAAGATGAGGTTCCAGACGCATTCGATGGCACCAAGGTGCCGTGGTGGCGTCGTGGCAAGAGTGCCGAGGATTCAGCATTTGATAGTGCCATTGTTTCAACAGACGAAGACGAGTTTGACGCACTATTCAACGACAACCTTCAGGCAACCCAACTAAGCGTTCCCTCTGTTGACGCCACTGCAATTGTCGACAACACCAAGACTCAGTCAATCACCATCCCGGTTGCTACTCCGGAATTTGTATCGCCTGCGCCAACTCCAGCGCCAGCCGCGTCAACTGCCGCGCCTAGCGCCCCAAAGGTGAACCGCCCTTACGTTATGCCACCGCTAAGCATCTTGGCTCCGGGTACTCCGCCTAAGGCAAAGTCGGCTGCGAACGATTTGGTCGTAGCTTCAATCACCAGCGTGTTCAAAGAGTTCAACGTTGAGGCTGCCGTGGTTGGTTTTTCTCGTGGCCCAACGGTTACCCGCTACGAGGTTGAACTTGCTCCCGGTGTGAAAGTTGAGGCAGTAACTCGTCTGGCTAGCAACATCTCTTACGCGGTGGCTTCAAATGAAGTTCGAATATTGGCGCCTATTCCTGGCAAGTCTTTGATTGGTATTGAGATTCCAAACACAGACAGAGAAACAGTTTCTCTTGGCGATGTTTTGCGCTCAGATGTCGCCGCAAAGAGCATGCACCCGCTAACCATTGGAATTGGTAAAGACGTTGAGGGTGGCTATGTAATCGCTAACCTTGCCAAGATGCCGCACTTGCTTGTGGCAGGTGCAACCGGTGCTGGTAAATCAAGCTTCGTGAACTCAATGATTACCTCAATCTTGATGCGAGCAAAACCTGCTGAAGTTCGCATGGTTTTGATTGACCCTAAGCGCGTAGAACTTGCCGCCTACCAGGGCGTGCCGCACCTGATTACGCCAATCATTACTAACGCCAAGAAAGCCGCCGAAGCGTTGCAGTGGGTCGTTAAAGAAATGGACATGCGCTACGACGACCTAGCGAGTTTTGGTTTCAAACATATCGATGACTTCAATCGCGCTGTCGTGGCCGGTGAGGTAAAAGTTCCCGAGGGTTCGCAACGCAAACTGCAGCCATACCCATACCTTCTTGTAGTGGTAGACGAGCTTGCCGACTTGATGATTGTTGCTCCGCGTGATGTTGAAGATTCTATTGTGCGAATTACTCAGTTGGCTCGTGCCTCTGGTATTCACCTGGTGCTGGCAACTCAGCGTCCGTCAGTGGATGTCGTCACCGGTTTGATCAAGGCCAACGTGCCAAGTCGCCTAGCTTTCTCGGTAACCTCGGTAACTGACTCCAGGGTGATCCTTGATCAGCCGGGTGCTGAAAAACTTATCGGTCAGGGTGACGCACTGTTTTCACCAATGGGAACCAATAAGCCAATGCGCGTTCAGGGTGCCTGGCTCGCCGAGAGCGAACTGCACAGAATTGTTGAACACGTAAAGCAGCAAATGGAGCCGGAATACCGCGCCGACGTTGACGCACCTGTGGCCGCAAAAAATATGGTTGACGCAGACATCGGCGACGATCTTGATGTTCTACTGCAGGCCGCAGAGCTAATCATCAGTTCCCAGTTTGGTTCAACTTCAATGTTGCAGCGCAAACTTCGCGTTGGCTTCGCTAAGGCCGGCCGCCTGATGGATCTGCTTGAATCACGAAACATTGTTGGCCCAAGTGAAGGCTCAAAGGCTCGCGACGTTATGGTCAAACCAGAAGATCTACCAACTGTTCTGGCACAGCTTCGCGGCGAACCAGGTGCGAACACCGCACCTGCAGTGGCAGCAGCCGCAGCGGTAATTGATGCAGAACCTGCCCAGTCCAACTTGGCTGCCGGAGATTTTGAAGACTTCATTCCGCGCGAGAACACAGATCGCTCAATCATCTCTGGCGGCAATGGCTTTGGCGATGACGAAGATGGCGATGAAGATGCCTGGAAATTGACGGGTCGCCAGTAATGCCGACACCGCAAAAAAATAATCTGATTGAAAAATCAGCCAAGTCAATTTTTAATCTGCCAAACGTGATCACAATGGCTCGAATTCTTTTTGTGCCGTTTTTTATTTGGACCTTAGTTGAATTCAATAATCCAGAATCTGCCATGCGTTGGATTTCGGTTTTGGTTTTTATCATCATCATGGCCAGCGATGGGGTAGATGGTGCCATCGCCAGAAAACGTGGACTAATCACAAATCTTGGAAAACTTCTTGATCCAATTGCTGACAAGGCTTTGTTGGGTGGGGCGCTAGTTACCCTTTCGGTTCTTGGCGAAGTTTCTTGGTGGATCACCGCAGTGATCATGATTCGTGAGCTCGGTATTACTGCGTATCGGTTTGTTGTAATTCGCAATGAGGTAGTCGCCGCATCATCGGGCGGAAAACTAAAAACTATTTTTCAGGGCATCATGGTTGGTTTTGTGGTATCGCCGCTCACCGCATGGTTTGACCAGTGGTACACCTACTTTGAACTTGCTCTAGTTCTATTCGCAACTGCGCTCACCTTGATAACCGGTATTCAATACATGCTCGCTGCCTTTCGTGCGCGCAAACAACGAGTCAGCAACTAAATGACTGCCGCGGCGATTCTGCACGAACTTGAATCCAGAGGGCTCAAGCTAGCGATTGCAGAGTCGTTAACCGGTGGAGCACTAAGCGCAGAGTTTGTTGCGGTAGCCGGTTCTTCAAAAGTTTTACTGGGCGCAATTGTTGCCTACCAGACCTCACTAAAACACGAGTTGCTTGGCGTATCGCGGGCGCTGCTAGAAAACCAGGGTGCTGTTGATCCCGAGGTGGCAGCACAAATGGCCTCGGGAGTTCGCACAAAGCTTGGGGCAAAAACCAACACCGATGAAGCCAGCGTTATTGGGGTCGCCACCACCGGAGTTGCCGGCCCGGATTCCCAAGATGGCGTCGCGGTAGGCACGGTTTATGTGGCGATTTCTGGCCCTATGCCCATGGGTGAATCAGTCTTCGCTTTCGAGTTTTCGGGGGATCGTGCCCAAATTCAGCAGGCCACAATTGAGCAGGCCATCTCGGCACTTGGGGAATGTCTGGGTCTTTAAATCAGTTATCTTCCTCATAACACTCAGCGAACTTTCAGCCCCGAGTTTTAGGTTTGTCACAAAGAGCAGGTAGATTACCTGTGAGAAGAGATAGGAGGCCCACGTGGTTCTAGTACGTCAAGAAATCGGCGATGTTCTGCGCGACTTCCGACTGCAAAAGGGCCAGACCCTGCGTCAGGTTGCCAGCCGCGCCACCGTGGCCCTGGGCTACCTAAGCGAGGTAGAGCGCGGTCAAAAAGAGGCATCCTCAGAGATTTTGGCCTCATTGGCCGATGCGCTAGAGGTACCAATCTCGGTCATCATGCGCGAGGTTAGCGATCGCCTGGCAATTGTCGAGGGTTTAAGCCTCGAATCAGCCGTGTCAGACGCTACCTACATCCCAGACAGTGTTATTTCTGTGCCGGAATCTTACATTCCGGACACTATTCCAGCTTCGTTCTTGGCTGACAACGACCCAAGCCTGGCTTCTAGTCGCTAGCTAGCTGGCCGTGCGCCTAAGTCACTTCAATAACCTCATGACCGATGAATTCGGTCAGGCATACTCCCAAGTAATCTCTAGAGACCTCGTTTTAGGCGCCCTGGGCGACCGCACGGCCGAGCAGGCTCTAGCCGAGGGCGAAGACCCAAAGGAAGTCTGGCTTGCCCTATGCGAGGCAAACAACGTGCCCAAAGAGCGCTGGAGCGGCAAACCGCAGCCTAAAAAACTCAAATCAGACTGAACAAAACACCGAAAAAGCGACACGCCGCTTTAAATAACTATCGAAATCTTGTTCGAATGGTGTTAGGTTATTCACAACAGGAAGTTGATGGCATTTATCAACAACCTGTATGACCGAGGGTCGATCGTCGACTGCCTCGAATACGGTCAGCAATAACTAGAGATTCAGAAAGCAGAGGACAAAATGCCATCTCCATCAGATCGCGAAAAAGCGTTAGACACAGCATTAGCTCAAATTGACCGCCAGTTCGGTAAGGGTGCCATCATGCGCCTCGGCTCAGACGAACGAGCACCGGTAGAAGTAATTCAAACCGGCTCAATCGCACTGGATGTTGCTCTAGGTATTGGCGGACTTCCAAAGGGCCGAATCGTTGAGGTTTACGGCCCAGAGTCTTCAGGTAAGACCACAGTTGCATTGCACGCAATTGCAAACGCACAGCGCAACGGTGGTATCGCCGCCTTCATCGACGCCGAGCACGCCCTAGACCCTGAATATGCAAAAGCTCTTGGCGTAGACACAGATGCCTTGTTGGTTAGCCAGCCAGACACCGGTGAACAGGCTCTTGAAATCGCAGACATGCTAGTTCGTTCAGGCTCAATTGATCTTGTAGTAATCGACTCAGTGGCTGCACTTGTGCCACGTGCCGAAATTGAAGGCGAGATGGGTGACTCACACGTTGGTCTTCAGGCTCGTTTGATGTCACAGGCTCTTCGCAAGCTAACCGGTGCGCTAAACAACACCGGCACCACAATGATTTTCATCAACCAGCTTCGCGAGAAGATCGGTGTGTTCTTTGGTAGCCCTGAAACCACCGCCGGTGGTAAGGCACTTAAGTTCTACGCATCTGTTCGCCTAGACATTCGCCGAATCGAAACCTTGAAAGACGGCACTGACGCAGTTGGTAACCGTACTCGTGTCAAGGTAGTGAAGAACAAGATGGCCGCACCTTTCAAGCAGGCCGAGTTTGACATCATCTACGGTGTTGGAATCTCACGCGAAGGTAGCTTGATTGACTTTGGTGTTGAAAAAGAAATCGTAAAGAAGTCTGGCGCTTGGTACACCTACGAAGGTGAACAGCTTGGCCAGGGTAAAGAAAACTCTCGTAAGTTCCTAATCGAAAATCCAAAGATTGCCGATGAAATCGAGAAGAAGATCAAGACCAAACTAGGCATTGGTGTGCCTCGTGCGGTTGCAGACTTGCCGATTGACGAAGTTACTGAAGCAACTTCGTCTCCTGCCGAAGAAGTAGCACCAGTAGCAAAAGCAGCATCAAAGGTCGCAGAGGCCAAGGCACCTGCAACTGCAGCCAGCGCATAGTTAGTCATTTCTAACTAGAGCTATGGCTTTTCAACGGGGCAGATCAAGTAGCCGTTCAAAATCTCGCCGGCCCCCATCTGGCGAAACAGAAGACGGTTCACTTGATCAGCCCCGTTTGCTTTCTCCTGAGAAGCAAGAATCCAGGGCTAGAAATGTTCTGCTGCACCAACTGGCAAGAAGTGCTAAATCAACTTCCCAACTTCGCAAGATCCTTGAGCAGCGTGAAATATCGCCAGAAATTGCCGAGAAGGTTCTCGAGCGTTTTACTGAGGTTGGCCTGATAGATGACGCTGCCTACGCAGAGACCATCGTGAATAGCCGCAGAAACTACAAGGGGCTCGCCAAATCTGCAATCAAACGGGAACTCAATGAAAAGGGTGTTAGCCAAGAGTTAGTCGAAGAGGCCATATCTGGAATAACAGCCGAAGACGACTTTGAATCGGCCAAGCAACTGGCAACCAGGCGTTTCAGCCAAATGGCACATCTCGAAAAAGAGGTCAGAACACGCAGGCTCGCTGGGTATCTTCAGCGAAAAGGCTATGCCAGCAGCGCAGTATTCGCAGCAATCAAGTTTGCCGAGGAATCCTACGTTCAAGAGGGCTAAGTAAACTGGTTGATTATGACCACTACACAGCAGGCTCCGCGCACCTATGAGGTGCGCACCTATGGCTGTGCCATGAACGTACATGACTCAGAGCGCCTAACCGGTTTACTTGAGGGCGCCGGCTACGTCGCGGCTGATGGTGCAGATCCTGATGTTGTGGTTTTCAACACCTGTGCAGTTCGTGAAAATGCCGATAACAAGCTTTACGGCAACCTAGGCATTCTCAATGAGAAAAAAATGGAGAACCCTGACATTTTGGTTGCGGTTGGTGGTTGTCTAGCTCAAAAAGATCGCGACACCATCGTAAAGAAAGCTCCATGGGTGGATGTTGTATTTGGCACTCACAACATTGGTTCGCTTCCAGCGTTGCTAGAGCGTGCTCGTCACAATCACGAAGCCCAAGTAGAAATTCTGGAGGCGTTAGAAACTTTTCCAAGCGATCTACCAACCAAGCGTGACTCAACCTATTCGGGCATGGTTTCAATATCTGTTGGCTGCAATAACACCTGCACCTTTTGCATCGTGCCGAGTCTGCGAGGCAAAGAGAAAGATCGTCGCCCAGGCGAAATTCTGGGAGAGATTGAGGCGCTTGTTGCCGATGGCGTGATTGAAGTGACTCTTCTAGGCCAGAACGTAAATACCTACGGTGTTGAATTCGGCGATAAGGGTGCCTTCGCTAAGCTTTTGCGAGCCTGTGGCGACATAAAGGGCCTTGAGCGTGTTCGCTTCACAAGCCCGCACCCGGCGGCTTTTACAGACGATGTAATTTTTGCCATGGCAGAAACTCACAACGTCATGCCGCAACTGCATATGCCAATGCAGTCTGGCAGCAACCGCATCCTCAAAGAGATGCGCAGGAGTTACCGCAGCGAAAAGTATCTTGGTATTTTGGACCGCGTTCGCGAACAGATTCCAAACGCCTCAATCACCACAGACATCATTGTGGGCTTTCCAGGTGAAACCGAGGAAGACTTTCTCGACACCATGAGAGTCGTTGAGCTATCAAGGTTTACTGCTGCCTACACATATCAATATTCAATTCGCCCTGGAACCCCAGCCGGCGAAATGGAAAATCAAATTCCAAAGGCCGTGGTTCAAGAGCGCTACGAAAGACTGATGGCATTGGTCAATGAGATGGCCCTCAAAGAAAATCAAGCCCAGATTGGCAAAGTTGCCGAAGTTTTGGTTGCCTACGAAGGCAGAAAAGACGGAGCAACCTCACGCATGAGTGGGCGCACTCCAGAAAACAGGCTCGTGCATTTTGAGGTGCCAAGTAATTTTGAACGGCCTCGTCCGGGAGACATGGTGACCATCAAAATTACTGATGCCGCTCCGTATCATTTGCTCGCTGATGACACATCGGTGTTTGAAGTTAGAAAGACTATCGCTGGTGACGCCTGGGATCGTGCTGAGGCAGCATCTTGCGCAACGCCAACCGGTGAAGCAAATGGCAAGTCCACAGTTTCGCTTGGCCTGCCAACAGTAGGTAAAGCCGCAGGGTAATGCAAAGCAAACTCATTGCGGTGGTTGGGCCAACCGGCGCTGGTAAGTCGGATCTTGGACTTCAAATAGCTCAGCAAATTACTGCGGCCGGCGGAAAAGCCGAAATAGTAAATTCCGATTCAATGCAGTTCTATCGGGGAATGGACATTGGCACGGCCAAACTTTCTTTGCCCGAGCGACTAGGCATCAAGCATCACTTGATTGATTGGCTAGACATCACAGATGAATCAACCGCAGCCGAGTACCAAGCAGAGGCAAGACCACTAATTGAAAATTTGCAGTCGCAGGGGATCGTTCCGATATTGGTTGGCGGCTCCATGCTCTATGTTGCCGCGGTCCTAAATAATTTTGAATTTCCAGCTCGTGATGCAAAGTTGCGGTTGCAGTTGGAACAAGAGCTCGAAGAACTTGGGCCTCACGAAATGCATCGCAAACTTAAAGCAATTGACCCAGTGGCTGCGAGTCGAATAATTCCAGAAAACGGTCGACGCTCAGTGCGTGCCATTGAAATCGTCACTCTCACCGGTCAACCTTTTGCAGCGGCTTTGCCAGATGAACCGGAGGATTGGCAGCCTGTCTTGGAAATCGGCATCAACGGTCCGCGTGAAGACCTTGTCTTGAGGCTTGAAAAACGGGTTCACAAAATGTGGCAACTCGGCTTAGTTGAAGAGGCGCGATCACTGATTCCGCTTGGCGTAAGAAGCGGTAAGACATCATCGAGGGCTATTGGATATTCTCAAGCTCTGGCTCAGATAGACGGCACCATGTCAGAGGCTGAGGCAATTGCCGACACCGTTCGCCTGACCCAGAAATACGCCCGCAGACAGATGTCGTGGTTTCGCAGAGATAGTCGAATCAATTGGCTGGATTACCAAGACCAAACCATGAAATCGCAGGCCGCCAGTCTGGTGCGCACTTGGCTTGACCTTTAGGCTTTAGTAATGACCAACCTTATTTCGTTCACCAAGGGACACGGCACTGGCAATGACTTTGTGTTGGTGCTAGACCCTGCTGGCGAAATCTCAATAACCGCAGAGCAAATCGCAAATATCTGCGATCGCCACTTTGGCATTGGTGCAGATGGCTTCATTCGAGTCATCAAATCTGAAAACCACGTTGATGGCAAAAAGATTTTGACCGAAGAGCCAAGTGCGGTTTGGTTCATGGATTACTACAACGCCGACGGTTCCATCGCAGAGATGTGTGGAAACGGCACCCGCGTATTCGCAAGGTACCTAACTGAACGTGGTCTTGTTGAGTTAGCCGATGGCGAGACGCTTTCAATCGGAACTCGCGCCGGCGTTAAAGATTTGCAGCGCAACATGTCTGGCTTTGCCGTTGACATTGGTCGTTGGAAGCTAGATGGTGGCGAAGTCTTGATTCACACAGACGGCCTTGATGTTGCCCGTCCTGCTATCGGCATCAATGTGGGTAATCCGCACTACGTAGTTGCGTTGGCTTCTGGAAAAGAACTAGCCTCACTAAATCTTTATGAAGCGCCAGGAATTGACCCCCAACCAGAGCTTGGTGCCAATGTTGAATTCGTAGTGCCAGCCGATCCAATGGTCAAAGATGGCGTTGGTCAAATCACCATGCGTGTTTATGAACGCGGAGTTGGTGAGACGCTTTCGTGCGGAACCGGAATTTGTGCCGCTGCCCTTGCCACACGCCACTGGGCAGGTGCGGGTGCTCCAAACATTTGGCAGGTAAGGGTTCCCGGTGGAGTTCTTGGTGTGCGCATGTTTGCCACCGAAGACGGCGAACATGTAGGTCTAAGTGGGGCAGCGGAGCTAGTCTTCGACGGCCAAATTGATTTAGCTAGTTTGTGATTTATTTCTTACGCGCAAGACTCTAAAAGATTTGGCAGTATCCACTCGAATAGTGGAGTAATTTTCGGGAAGTTCCGCTTCGAGCCATCGGTGTAATGAATCAGCACCCAAATTCTTTTGAACTACTAGATACGCGTCTGCATCTTTTTCTAACCTTGGCAGCCAAGTCAGCAGGATCTCGTGAAGCACTTCTTTACCCACTCGAATCGGCGGGTTTGACCAAATGCCACTGAACTCTAAATCTGTCGGAACATCTTCAGGCTTCCCGCACCTAATGTTGCTAAGCCCAAGGCGTGCGGCATTGGCTGCAGTGAGTTCTAGTGATCGCTCGTTAACATCAATAGCCCAGATAGTTGCCTTGGGTGATTGCGAGGCCAGGGACAGGGCTATTGGACCCCAGCCGCAACCAATGTCAAGAATGTTTCCGCCGGCCGGTGCCTCATGAAGATGCGACAACAATACGTTCGTGCCCTGATCTATGTGATCTGGGCTAAAGACTCCTCCAGCAGTAGTCACAATAACTTCGGCACCATTTATAGAAACGGTGATTTCTTTGGGCTTGTAATTGGTGCCTGGGGTCTCAGAGAAGTAGTGTTCCGAGGACATAGCGAAACACTATTACAGAAAGGCAAACTAGTGTTAGTTGCGTGAAGAACAACAATTCCAGCGAAGAGTTCGAAAACCAAGAACCGCCTACCTTCACACACGGATCATCTAGAGGTGACGAGGTTGTTGAACGCATCCTGCGTCGTGGCGAGCGGGCTGATGCTCTAGGTGCAGCCGAGACCCATGGCTATAGCGACACCGATGGCGACCAGTTTGAACGAGAAGATCGTTCGGCGCTAAAGAGAGTCTCGGGACTCTCTACAGAACTTCAAGACATCACCGATGTTGAGTATCGCCAACTTCGTCTTGAGAAGGTCATCTTGATTGGCATCTGGGGTTCAAATACTTTGCTCGATGCAGAAAATTCTCTTCGCGAGTTGGCCGCCCTTGCTGAAACCGCAGGAGCTACTGTGCTTGATGGTCTGTTGCAGCGCAGAGCCAATCCAGACCCTGCCACATTCCTAGGCAAGGGTAAGGCCCAGGAACTGAAGCAACTGGTTGCGGCCGCTGAGGCAGACACCGTGATTGCCGACACAGAATTGGCGCCAAGCCAGAGACGTGCTCTCGAGGATGTAATCAATGTGAAAGTCATTGATCGCACTGCGGTGATTTTAGATATTTTTGCCCAGCACGCCAAGAGTCGCGAGGGTAAGGCCCAGGTGGAGCTGGCACAGCTTGAGTACCTTTTGCCACGTCTTCGTGGTTGGGGTGAGTCAATGTCTCGTCAGGCCGGTGGTCAGGCCGCTGGTGGTGTGGGAATGGGCTCACGCGGCCCTGGTGAAACAAAGATTGAGTTGGATCGCCGAAGAATTAACACCAGAATGGCCAAGCTGCGCAAGCAAATTGCCGCCATGAAACCGGCCCGCGAGACTAAGCGGTCAAATCGTGACAAGAATGCGGTGCCAGCTGTGGCAATCGCTGGTTACACAAATGCCGGCAAGTCATCGCTTCTTAACCGCATGACCCAGGCGGGGGTGTTGGTTCAAAACGCACTATTTGCAACTTTGGACCCAACTGTTCGAAAAGCTAAAACACCTGATGGCCGTGATTTCACCTTTGCAGACACGGTTGGCTTCGTGAGAAACCTCCCGCACCAGCTCGTCGAAGCGTTTAGGTCAACGTTGGAAGAAATTGCCGGTAGCGACTTGATAGTGCATATCGTTGACGCCTCCCATCCTGATCCTTCGGGGCAGATTGCCACGGTTAGAAATGTGATCGGTGAGGTTGGGGCAAGAAACATTCCAGAACTAATTGTGTTCAACAAAATTGATTTGGCTGATGAAACTCAGCGCATGGCACTTCGAGGAATGGAGCCGGGTTCGATTGGGGTGTCAGCAAGAACTGGTGAAGGCATTGATGAATTGATGCGAATCATCGCTGCCATGTTGCCGGAACCAAATGTTGAAATTGCTGCACTGATTCCATATGACAGGGGAGATTTAGTTTCTCGTCTGCACCTAAATAGCCGAATCATGGTTTTGGATTATCGCGAGGGCGGCACGTTTGTGCGCGCAATGGTAAAGCCTGAGATGGCCGCAGAGCTCAGCGACTATCGCGTAATAATTTAGTGAAAATTAGAAAGTGCCTTTAGGCGCTTGCTGCCTAAACGCTGCGCAGTACTGCAACAACTTTTCCTAGAATCACAGCGTGATCTCCAAGAATTGGTGCAAACTCTGAGTTTCTTGGTAGCAACCAGGTGTGGCCGTCTTGCTGCTTGAAAGTCTTAACGGTTGCTTCGTCTTCTAGCAGTGCGGCAACGATGTCGCCGTTTTCTGCAGTTTGCTGTTGACGCACAACCACCCAGTCGCCATCACAAATTGCAGCATCAATCATTGATTCACCCACAACCTTAAGTAGGAACAGGTCTCCCTTTCCAACAAGTTGGCGTGGCAGCGGAAATATTTCTTCAACGTTTTGTTCGGCGGTGATAGGACCACCGGCGGCAATGCGTCCAACCATTGGCACCATTGCGGCATCGCCGATTGGAGTTGGGTTATCGGCTACCTGACCGTCAAGGCCCTCCCAGCCGGCAACCTCAATAAGAACATCGATGGTGCGTGGGCGCTTAGGGTCGCGACTGATGTAGCCAGCTAGTTCAAGCTGGTTCAACTGGTGGCTAACGCTAGCGGGGGATGAAAGGCCAACCTCTTCACCAATTTCTCGCATGCTCGGCACGTAGCCGCGCTCTGCCTTGGATCTTTGGATGGTCTGGAGGATGCGCTCCTGCATGGGGCTCAAACTCGAGGCGCGGCGGGTCTGGCGCTTCTCTTCCATGACGTGGCCTTTCTTCTCTGTCGTAGGCCCGTGTTATGCGGGCCACTATCGAAACTGTATTCGCTATTTTGGGCAAAATCAAACATATTTTCGAATATTTGACAAAATACTTGACAAAATGTCGGTGGGTCTGCGTATTCTTGTTCTATAAGCGAACAGTTGTTCGAAAAGAAAGGTAAAAAGATGTCTCAAACCCAAGCAGCACGCAAGTTCTTCCGCAGTGCAGTAATCGTGGCAATTGCCGCAACCAGCGTCTTTGGCTTCGTTTCTACCGCTGCAGCGAATAACTCAGCTGCCAACTCCGCTGACTTCGAGTACATCACCGTTGAATCTGGCCAGACCCTCTGGGATCTTGCCGAACAGGTGGCTCCCCGCTCAAACCCTCAAGACTGGATGCAAGACGTGGTCAACCTTAATGGTCTAACTTCAACTGACCTGCAGCCGGGCCAGCGCATCGCTCTTCCTTGATTTATTTGAAAATCGCAAGCGAAATTCAAACGAATAAATCTTGTACCTGACGTCAAGGTAACCTTGGGGGGTGGCTAATCTCTCTGACCTTCCAATTCGCGATGACCTAAAAGGTCGCACTCCTTACGGAGCACCGCAGCTAAACGTGCCAGTTGCCTTGAACGTCAATGAGAACACTCACCGCATACCGGAAGAAGTAGCCGTTGACATCATCGGTCGTCTAGCGGCAGCGGTTTTAGACATCAATCGCTATCCCGATCGTGAATTTCTATCACTTCGCAGGGCACTTGCAGATTATCTTGGAGCACAACTTCAGCCAGAAAACATCTGGGCGGCTAATGGTTCAAACGAAGTCCTGCAACACATCTTTCAAGCTTTTGGCGGTCCGGGTCGTTCCTCGCTAGGTTTTGGGCCAACCTATTCAATGTACGGTTTGATCGCCCAAGGTACCGGAACCTCATATGTAGATGCTCCGCGACTCGATAGATACGAGCTCACACCAGAGCACGTGAGCGCTGAAATTTTGAAACACAAGCCCAACATTGTGATGCTCTGCTCGCCAAACAACCCAACCGGAACCCCATTGAGCCTCAGCTGCATCGAAGCTGCCTATGAGGCAGTTACTCAGACCACCGGTGGAATTGTTGTTGTCGATGAGGCCTACGCGGAATTTGGTGGCAACACCGAGGTAAGCGCCATAAGCATTCTTGAAGGCCGAGAGCGTCTTTTGATCTCGCGCACCATGAGCAAGGCCTTTGCGTTTGCCGGTGCTCGTGTTGGCTATCTGGCAGCAGACCCCGCGGTAGTTGACGCTCTGCGTTTGGTGCGCCTGCCGTATCACTTGAGTGCGTTCACCCAAGCCGCGGCCGAAGCAGCACTGGATCACTCACAAACAATGTTGGCAACGGTTGATGACATTAGATTCCAGCGTGATCGCATAGCTGTTGAGCTCAAAGAACTGGGTCTAGATCCATATCGATCAGATTCCAATTTTGTGTTGTTTGGTGGCCTAGATAATCCAGCGGAAATTTTTGATGCGCTACTTGCCAAGGGAGTACTGATTCGAAACGTTGGCATTCCCGGCACACTTAGGGTCAGCGCGGGAACCGAGGCAGAGACCTCAGCGTTCCTTGATGCACTTCGTCAAGTCCTCAAAAAGTAGTCATTCGCTAAGATTGACTAAATACAAGTCGCTTTCGCGAAAGGCATCACAATGAGCCGCACGGCTACCTTGCAACGCAAGACCTCTGAGTCATCAATTGAGCTAAGCCTCAACCTTGACGGCACCGGTCGCGCCGACATCTCAACCTCGGTACCTTTCTTTGACCACTTGCTTACAGCTTTTGCAAAGCACTCATTGGTAGACCTTGGAGTTAGAGCCACTGGCGACACCCACATTGATGTTCACCACACGGTGGAAGACACCGCAATAGTTCTTGGTCAGGCAATCAAGCAGGCACTTGGTGATAAGTCAAAGATAGGTCGCTACGGCGATGCAACCGTGCCGCTAGATGAGGCACTTGCCAGAGCAGTCGTTGATGTTTCCGGTCGCCCATATTTGGTCCACACCGGGGAGCCTGCAGGATTTGAATTTCACCTGATCGGTGGCCACTTCACAGGTTCAATGATTCGTCACGTGTTTGAAGCAATTTCATTGAATGCAGGAATTACCGTGCACGTGAGCGTGCTTGACGGTCGAGACCCGCACCACATTGCCGAGGCAGAGTTCAAAGCCTTCGCACGAGCATTCCGCAAAGCCGTTGAAATAGATTCTCGCGTTGAGGGCATTCCTTCAACTAAGGGTGCACTCTAAAGGTGCACTGAAAGTTCAACTGTGATTTCACCTCGCGTAGTCGTTCTTGATTACGGCAGCGGCAATGTTCACTCGGCAGCTAAGGCGCTCGCCGAAGCGGGGGCAAATGTCGAATTGTCTTCAGATCGCGATGCAGCTCTAAAAGCTGATGGATTATTAGTTCCAGGTGTCGGCGCCTTCGCCGCAGTAATGGAACAGCTAGATGCAATTAATGCTGGCGAAATTATTGACAAGCGATTAGTTGCTGGTAAGCCGGTGATGGGAATCTGCGTTGGCCTTCAGGTGATGTTTGAGCTTGGCGTTGAACATGGCTTAGAAACTGTTGGGCTGGGGCAGTGGCCCGGAAAAGTTGAAATGCTTGACGCGCCGATGCTGCCGCACATTGGTTGGAACACTGTTGCTGCTGCTAAAAACTCAAACTTGTTCTCTGGTGTCGAGCACGAACGCTTTTATTTCGTGCACTCCTATGGCGTTAAAAACTGGGAACTCATTGTTGATGGACCGCTGGCCGCTCCTAAAGTTACCTGGGCTGATTACGGTGGCAAATTTATTGCAGCAGTTGAAAACGGCCCTCTCACTGCAACCCAGTTTCACCCAGAGAAATCTGGGCAGGCTGGAATCAAACTTCTAAGCAACTGGCTCGGAACTTTTTAGTTAGGAATCAAAATGTCAAAGTATCTAGAACTTCTGCCGGCCGTTGATGTTGCCGATGGCAAAGCAGTTCGCCTGACTCAGGGTGAGGCTGGTTCCGAAACAGATTACGGAAGCCCGCTTGAGGCAGCACAAACCTGGATCAACGCTGGAGCAGAGTGGATCCACCTAGTAGACCTTGATGCTGCATTTGGCAGAGGAGACAACCGCGCCATCATTCGTGAGGTTGTTAACTCAGCAAAAACAGAATTAGGTCGCGGGGTGAAGATTGAGCTTTCCGGTGGAATTCGCGATGACGCATCACTTGAAGCAGCACTTGAAGCAGGAGCTACGAGAGTGAACCTCGGCACCGCTGCTCTCGAAAACCCAGAGTGGACTGAAAAAGTAATTGCCAAATTTGGCGATGCAATTGCGGTTGGCCTTGACATTCGCGGCACAACTCTTGCCGCCCGCGGCTGGACGCGAGAAGGCGGAGATCTGTGGGAGGTGCTTGCGCGTTTAGAGGATGCCGGTTGCCCACGCTATGTCGTAACCGACGTCACCAAAGATGGAACCCTCAAGGGTCCAAATATTGAACTTTTGCGTGAGGTGATGCAGCGCACGAAGAAGCCGGTCGTCGCATCTGGTGGTATCTCCTCGCTACAGGATATCCGTGATCTGCGCGCACTAGTAAGCGAAGGTCTCGAAGGTGCGATTCTGGGTAAGTCTCTTTACGCAGGGAAGTTCACGCTAGAAGAAGCACTAGAAATTTCAAACGCCTAAATGAAAAGCCACGATCACAAACACATCAATAAAGATCCGCTGTCAGATTCTGCAGGCGTCCCGTGGGACGGGCGTGCGTTTAACGAAAATCCATTCGCAGACGATGATGGTTCGGCTAGGCCTGAACTGATTCAGGCTATTAGAAATTTTCACGAAACTTTAAACCCCAACGAAGTGTTTATTGAGTTTTCAAAATCTCGCGTACTGATTCCTCTACTGGCCGATCTTGGCGAATCAGAAGTTGGGGCACACGGTCAAACCGTAGATAAAAGCGCAGACCTTTCTATCGTTAATGTGAAAACTCCTGATGACCAGGTGGGCCTGCCGGTTTTTAGTTCGGTTGACGCCATGAAGCGCTGGAACCCATCGGCCAGACCTGTGCCAAGCGATGCGGTGAAGGTAGCGCTGGCTGCCGCGAGCGAAGGAAACACTCGCATAATTCTTGATCCAGGTTCTGAGACCGAGTTTGCTTTTAGAAGGTCGGCAATTGCTGCGCTTGCTCAGCAAAAAGTTTGGTTCGCACCACACTTGAATCAGCAGGTGGTTAGCGAATTTGAAAAAGCTGTGGTGACTGAGTCAGATATCACGCAACTGATAATTAGCTCGCTTGATCCAAATTCTCGACTGGCTGGACCAGAAGTTAAAGTTGAGCTACAAGTTAAAAAAGGTTTATCTAAAGAACAACTTGAAGAAATTCTTCATCGTGTTACTGAGCGTTGGGCGCACAGCGAGGTTATTGCCAGCTCAGTTGATTCAATGGCCTTAGTTGTAAAGCCTGCAGAGCGTTAGTTCACTGGTCCGGTGAATTTTTCACCGGGTCCGGCACCGGGTGCATCCTTGATTACAGATGCCTCACGAAACGCCAACTGAAGAGAGCGCAGTCCATCGCGCAGAGGGCGAGCGTGGTGGTCACCGATATCTGCCGCGGCAGCGGTCACCAAACCAGCCAAAGCGGTGATTAGCTTTCGAGCCTCGTCTAGGTCACCCTTTGCTCCGTCTTCGCCCAGTCCGCACTGGATGGCGGCGGCGCTCATGAGGTGCACGGCCGTGGTGGTAATGACCTCAACTGCGGGCACATCGGCGATATCGCGAACTTCGTTGGCTACGTCTTTGAATTCGGCCACTGGGGCTTCTCCTTTGGAATGGTTTCTGCTAGGCTAACCCATGGCTCCAAGGTTCGTCCTTGGTCAGAAGTGGATTCAATTCCCACCCGCGTCTACCGATTCTTATAGGTTGCCGGGTAAAGCTTTGAAACTTACGTTTCTGCACGTATTCAGGCTCCCGCCTGGCATGTGGCCATTTTGCCCAGTCCAGAGGAGTAACAGATCAGCGATCCCCGTATCAATGAGCGCATCCGCGTGCCAGAGGTTCGCCTCGTCGGCGCACAAGGTGAGCAAATTGGCGTTGTAAAAATTGAAGACGCCTTGCGCATGGCGCAGGAGCAAGACCTTGACCTAGTTGAGGTCGCACCAACTTCAAAGCCACCGGTTGCAAAGCTAATGGACTTCGGCAAATTCAAGTATGAAGCTGCCCAAAAAGTCCGTGAGGCTCGTAAAAACCAGGTCAACACCATTCTTAAGACCGTTCGATTCGGCCTAAAGATTGATGACCACGACTACGGCACAAAGCGCGGGCAGATCACTAAATTCCTCAAGGCGGGTGACAAGGTCAAGGTGATCGTGGTGTTCCGCGGTCGCGAGCAGTCCCGCCCTGAAATGGGCATCAAGTTGCTTCAGAAGCTAGCTGAAGAAGTCGCTGAGTTGGGTGTTGTCGAATCGAATCCTTCGATCGACGGACGCAACATGGTGATGGTTATCGGCCCGCTAAAGAACAAGGCAGATGCTAAAGCAGAAGCCAAAAAAGCAGCAGATAAGGCCAAAAGAGCCGAATCTGCAGAACAGCCAAAGGAATCGGCCGCAGAACCTGCAGCCGAGTAGAAAAACAGGAGATAGCAATGCCAAAGCAGAAGACCCACTCGGGCGCCAAGAAGCGTTTCCGCTTCACCGGTAGCGGCAAGATCATGAAGCAGCAGATCAACATGCGCCACAACCAGGAGCACATGTCAAACCGTCGCAAGCGTCGCCTAAACGTCGACCAGGTTGTTTCACCAGCCGACTACAAGACCCTCAAGACCCTACTCGGCAAGTAAACCGACCAAACATCTTCTGATGCTGCTATCGCAAGCATCGGTGAAATTTTAGGAGTAACAAATGGCAAGAGTAAAAAACGCGGTCAACGGTGCCAAGAAGCGTCGTACCGCACTAGAGCGCGCCAAGGGATACCGCGGCCAGCGTTCACGTCTATACCGCATGGCAAAGCAGCAGATGCTGCACTCATTGGTTTATGCGTACAACGACCGTCGTGCTCGCAAGGGTGACTTCCGTCGTCTGTGGATCCAGCGCATTAACGCTGCATCTCGTGCAAACGGAATGACATACAACCGCTTTATCCAGGGTCTAGGCCTTGCCGGTATCGAGGTTGACCGTCGTATCCTTGCCGATCTAGCGGTTAACGACCCTAAGACCTTCACCAGCTTGGTTGCATCTGCAAAGGCAGCATTGCCAGCAGACACCTCAGCTCCAAAGGCTAAGTAGTTTCAAATGCTCATCGATCCCAAGGCCGCAAAGGTCCGTGGGGTTGCCAAGCTAACTAAGAAAGACGCCCGGTCATCGACCGGGCTCTTTCTGCTTGAGGGACCTCAGGGGCTAAAAGAAGCTTTAGACCGCCCAAAGCTAATCGTCGAGTTGTACGCAACCGAAGATGCGGTGGAGCGCTACCCGGATCTCTTTGAGCGAGCCGAATCGGCTCGAATTCAGCTTCAACTGGTTAGCGAACCGGTACTCAAGGCCCTAACTGACACAACCACTCCGCAGGGAGTCGTTGCTGTCTGTGAACAGCTAGATGTAACCCTCGAAGACATCATTGCCGCCAAGCCTCAGCTGGTAGCACTTTTGGCCAATATTCGAGACCCGGGTAATGCCGGAACCGTGCTCAGGGCAGCCGACGCAGCCGGCGCGGATGCAGTAATTTTTAGCTCAAACAGCGTTGATGTCTACAATCCAAAGGTGGTTAGGTCCACCACCGGGTCGCTATTTCACCTGCCTTTTGCCGTTGATGTAGAGATCGAAGATGCTGTAAAGGCCCTAAAAGCAGCTGGATTACAGGTATTTGCCGCAAATGGTGGCGCCGAAGAGATTCCAAGCCTCCAAGCGGAGACCCTGTCAAAGCCAACCGCCTGGGTATTCGGCAACGAAGCCTGGGGTTTTGAGCAAACCGCCCTAGATTTGGTCGATCGTCAGGTATCGGTGCCCATCTACGGTGCGGCGGAGTCTTTGAACCTAGCCACCGCGGCCAGCATCTGTTTATACGCCTCGGCTTTCGCTCAAAACTCCCAATAACGCCTAATTAGAGCCTTAAAAGGTAGACTTGAGCCCTATGTCTGCCGAAAATCCAATCTCCCAGCCAGCCGTTGACGCAGCCGTTTCAGAGGCCCTAGCGGCCATTTCTGCTGCCTCAGACTTGGCCGGCCTAAAGGCTGCCCGTCAGAGCACGGTTGGTGAACAATCTGCGATTGCCCAACTAAATGCCCAGATGAAATCGGTGCCCAACGAGTTCAAGGCAGAGGCTGGGGCACTAATCGGTAAGGCCAGAGCCACCCTAAATGAGGCATTTGCTGCCAAAGAGGCTGAATTTTGGGCTGTGGAGCAGGCCGCGAAGCTAGCTGCCGAGTCTGTTGATGTCACCGCTGCCCCTGAGCCTGCCCGCATTGGTGCCAGGCACCCGCTTTCACTCTTGCAAGACACAATCGCAGACGTTTTCGTTGGCATGGGCTGGGAAATCGAGGAGGGGCCAGAGGTTGAAAGCGAATGGTTCAACTTTGATGCTCTGAACTTTGATGCAGACCACCCGGCACGCGCAATGCAAGACACTTTCTTTGTAGAGCCGGTTGAATCTCACCTAGTACTGCGCACGCACACTTCTCCGGTTCAGGTGCGATCAATGTTGAGCCGCGAGGTTCCTATTTACGTGCTGTGCCCGGGTCGTGTTTTTCGCACGGACGAATTAGACGCAACCCACACACCTGTTTTTCACCAGGTTGAAGGTCTTGCAGTTGATAAAGGTTTGACCATGGCAGATCTTCGCGGCACGCTTGAACACTTTGCTCGAATTATGTTTGGCCCTGATGCGCAGATCCGCTTGCGTCCTTCATTCTTTCCGTTCACCGAACCTTCGGCCGAGCTAGACGTTTGGCACCCTGGTGCCAAGGGCGGCGCTCGCTGGGTTGAGTGGGGCGGCTGCGGCATGGTCAATCCAAATGTTTTGAAAGCTGCCGGAATTGATCCTGAAGTTTATTCAGGTTTCGCATTTGGAATGGGCATTGAACGCACTCTGATGTTCCGCAACGATGTAAAAGACATGCACGACATGGTTGAATCCGATGTTCGTTTCAGTGAGCAGTTTGGAGTGTCAATCTAATGCGCGTTCCACTTTCATGGCTTGCCGAATACGTTGACCTTCCGGGGGACGCAACCCCAGATTCGGTTATGGCCGAACTTGTAAAGGTTGGTCTTGAAGAAGAAGGCTCTCACGGTTTTGACGTCACCGGCCCAGTTGTTGTGGGCGAGGTACTTGAATTCGTTGAAGAACCACAAACCAACGGAAAAACTATTCGCTGGTGTCAAATTCGCGTTGCCTCGGCTGGGCAAAAAGCTGCCGATGGTGGCGAAGATGTTAGAGGAATCGTTTGTGGCGCCAGCAACTTTGAAGTTGGCGACAAGGTAGTGGTTTGTTTGCCAGGAGCGGTGTTGCCCGGTGATTTCAAAATTGCAGCACGCAGCACCTATGGCCACATCAGCGACGGCATGATGGCTTCTGCTCGCGAATTGAATTTGAGCGATGACCACGCTGGAATTATCCGGTTGCACGAACTTGGTTTAGATCCAAAAATCGGCACCGATGCGCTTGAGCTTTTGCAACTCACCGAACAGGCAGCCGAAGTAAATGTCACACCGGATCGCGGTTACTGCTTTTCTATTCGAGGCATTGCCCGCGAGTACTCTCATGCAACCGGAGGTGAATTCCGCGATCCAATCGGAAACGCGCATCCAGAATCAACAAGTGGCTTCAACCTAAAAATTGAAGATCAAGGGCAAATTCGTGGTCGCCAGGGCTGTCACCGTTTTGTCCTTCGCTCAGTCAAGGGCGTAGACACCAAAAGACCAACCCCGCCATGGATGGTTGCGCGGCTGAAGCTTGCAGGCATGCGTTCTGTTTCCCTGATTGTTGACATCACAAACTACGTGATGCTCGAAATGGGTCAACCCCTGCACGCCTACGACGCAGACAAGCTTCAAGGCGCTATTACCGTTCGCCGCGCGCACGCTGGTGAAACTATCAAGACTCTAGATGGCCAAGAGCGCAAGCTCCACGTTGAAGATCTTGTCATCGCCGACGAGGCCGGGGCAATTGGTATTGCCGGGGTTATGGGTGGCGAACGCACCGAGGTTTCGGATTCAACCGTGAACGTGATGATTGAAGCTGCAAACTTTGATCCAATTTCTATTGCCCGCTCAGCTCGTCGTCACAAGCTTCCTTCTGAAGCATCAAAGCGTTATGAGCGCGGCGTTGATAACAACGTTGCAGAGTTCGCGGCCGCTCGCGTGGTTCAACTGCTAGAGGTTCAGGCTCTTGGTACCGCAGAGTCATTTGGTGCTGACTTCCGCGAACACATCGAGCCAACACCAATTTGGTTGCCGGTAAATTTTGCTGCTCAACTTGTGGGAGTCGAGTACACCAGCGAAGAAACCGTTTCAATTTTGAACCAGATTGGTTGCGTGGTTGCAACCGTAGACGGCGGCTACGAAGTTATCGCGCCAAGTTGGCGCCCAGACTTGACGCACAAAACAGATTTGGTTGAAGAAATCGCTCGCATCGGAAGTTACGAGCGCATTCCATCACGCTTACCGGTTGCACCTCCAGGACGCGGGTTGAACTCAAAGCAAAAGAATCGCCGCGCCGTTATCAACGCTCTAGCCGGTTCTGGTCACGTTGAAGTTCTGACCTACCCATTTGTTTCTGCTGCCCAGAATCAATTATTTGCGGTCGATGAAATTCAAACCGTTAGATTGGCAAACCCGCTGCAGGGAGACGCAAATGAAATGCGCGTCTCGCTTCTTCCAGGCTTAATTGATGCAGCCAAAAGAAACCTTTCCCGCGGCCTAACTGACTTATCAATCTTCGAAGAGGGTTCGGTGTTTCTGCCGGCTGCAAAGCTCGGAGCCAACGCAGACCTGCCAGTGGGCAACGAGCGCCCAAGCGAGTCCCAGTTGAAGCAACTCAATGACACAGTGCCGGCGCAGCCTCACTACGTGTCCGGTATTTTTACGGGCCACAGAATCGCGCAGCAGGTTGGCGTCAAGTCGGTCGAGTCGGGCTACGCAGACGCACTCCATGCCGTTAGGGTTCTGGCTAAAGCGGTTGGCGTTCAAGTTGAGTTTCGTCAGGCAAGCCCGGCTGGTTTCCACCCTGGTCGCACTGCTGAGGCACTTGCGAACTTAGGCTGCCAAAAAGTTGTCATCGGTGTTGCCGGCGAATTAGATCCAGCCTTAACTTCCGAGCACGATCTACCTCGCCGTGTTGGTGCGTTTGAAATTAATCTTGAGCAGCTGTTTGCGGCCTCACCAAAGGTTATTCAAGCTGGTGTGCTGCTAACCATGCCTGCGGCAACCCAAGATCTCTCATTGGTGGTCTCGGCCGAGGTACCTGCAGGTGAGTTGCTTTCAGCAATTCGTGAAGGCGCCGGCGATTTGCTTGAGCGAGTTGTTCTGGTTGATGACTACCGCGGTTCAAATGTTGCCGAGGGGCATAAGTCATTGACCTTCGCTTTGCGATTCCGTGCAGCCGATAGAACTTTGACTCAGGTTGAAGCTTCTGAAGCCAGAGACAAAGCAGTAGAACTAGCTCATCAAAGATTCGGTGCAACCATCAGGGCCTAAGAGTCACTGATACAAACGATAGGAACGCAATGACATTTTCAGTTGCCGTAGCCGGCGCAAGCGGCAACGTCGGCGGAGAACTCCTGCGTCTGATTGCAGAGCACCCAGAGCTTGAGCTAAAGACGGTCACGGCCAGCAGTATGGTGGGCGAGAAAGTCTCAGCACTTCACCCGCATGTTCCAGCTTTTGCCGATGTGGTTTTCAAAGAAAACACGGCAGAAGTCTTAGCCGGTCACGACATTGTTTTTCTAGCTTTGCCACATTCAAAGTCGGCCGAAGTTGCGGCTTGGCTCAGTGAGGACACGCTGGTTCTCGATTGCGGCGCCGATTTTCGACTTGAGTCAGAAGCCGACTGGAAAAAATTCTACGGCGGCGAACATGCCGGAACCTGGACATATGGAATGCCTGAGCTTCTCATCGGTGGCGAGAAAAAACAGCGAGACCTACTCAAGGGCACTAAAAGAATTGCGGTGCCAGGTTGCAACGTCACAGCAATCACTATCGGTCTTGCACCCGCACTGGCTGCCGGTTTAGTTGAGAACACCGATATCGTCAGCGTTCTAACCGTGGGCACTTCTGGTGCTGGACGCGGAGCTACTGAAAAGCTTTTTGAAATAGAACCAACCGGTTCTGCTGATGCATACCAAGTTGGTGGAATTCATCGCCACACTCCAGAGATTGAGCAGAATCTTTCTAAGTCCGCTGGAGCACCCGTTCAGGTTAACTTCACCCCGGTCTTGGCATCAATCGAGAGAGGCATTCTTGCGGTCAATACTGCAAAACTTGCCCACGGCGTAGACATTGAAATGGTGCGTGCGGTCTACGAGAATGCCTATAGGCACGAAGAGTTCGTGAAGCTTTCCGAACCTGGTTCGTTTCCGAGTACAGCTGAGACCATCGGTGACAATTTTGCACTAATTGGGTTGGCCGTTGATACTCACGCAAACCGTTTGGTTTCAGTCTGCGCAATTGACAATCTGGTCAAGGGAACCGGCGGAGCCGCAATTCAGTCCATGAACATTGCACTAGGTCTAGCTGAAAACACAGGCTTGAAAAACATCAGCCTCGCCAAGAAGGGCACGAAGTAATGACAGTTACCGTCGCTAGGGGTTTTGTTGCCGGTGCCGTGCACGCGGGTCTAAAAAAATCAGGCAACCTGGATTTGGCTCTAGTGGTAAACCAAGGCCCACTAAATTCTGCAGCAGTAGTCTTCACAACCAATCGTTGCCAAGCTAACCCAATCATCTGGTCCAAAGAAGTGATCAAAGACGGCCAGGTTTCTGCAATTATTTTGAACTCTGGTGGAGCAAATTGCTACACCGGCGCAGAAGGTTTTCAGACCACGCACGCTACCGCCGAAAAAGTGGCTGAGGAGCTTGGGCTTAGTGCAGGAGATGTGCTGGTTTGTTCCACCGGATTAATTGGTGATCAGCTAGATCGCGAAAAACTTCTGGCAGGGACTTCGGCTGCGGTTGCGAACCTCAATTCAAACAACGGTGCAATTGCCGCTCAGGCAATTATGACCACAGATTCAAAGCCTAAAACTGCAGAATTCAAACACGCTGACGGTTGGTCTATTGGCGGAATGGCAAAAGGCGCGGGCATGCTGGCACCTGGTCTGGCAACCATGCTGGTTGTAATCACAACCGATGCCGTGATCGACAGTAAGTCTCTTGACCAGGCACTCCGAGCAGCAACCCGAGTCACTTTTGATCGCCTAGATTCCGATGGCTGCATGTCGACAAATGATCAGGTCACACTAATGGCATCTGGTGCCAGCGCAGTTTCGCCAAGTCAAGAAGATTTCACCGTTGCCCTTACTCAAATCTGCATCTCACTCGCGACTCAGTTACAGCAAGACGCCGAGGGCTCATCACATGACATCACCATCACAGTTTCTGGTGCGGCCTCAGAAGAAGACGCTGAAGAAGTTGGCCGCTCGGTCGCAAGAAACAATTTGTTCAAGGCCGCCATCTATGGAAACGATCCAAACTGGGGAAGAATCCTTGCGGCAGTAGGTGTGACCAAGGCAGAGTTTGATCCCTACAACATTGATGTTTCCATAAATGGCGTTAGCGTTTCAAAAAAGGGGCAACCGGATCAGCCACGTGATTTGGTAGACCTAACCCCACGTGCGGTTGACATTCAAATCAATCTCAATTCCGGTAGTCACTCGGCTGCAATTTACACAAACGACTTGACTCACGAATACGTCACAGAGAACAGCGAATACTCAAGCTAATGATTCCTTCAGAACAGCAAGATCAAGCAATTGCAGCCATCAAGGCTGAGACGCTTATCGAGTCGCTGCCATGGCTGCAGAAATTTCACGGCAAGGTTGTGGTCGTAAAATTTGGCGGCAACGCTATGGTCGATACCGAATTACAAAAAGCATTCGCCGAGGACATGGCCTATTTGCGTTGGGTTGGAATTCGCCCGGTGGTTGTGCACGGCGGTGGCCCACAAATTTCTGCTCGCCTTGCTGAACTTGGCATAGAGAGTGAATTCCGCGGTGGCTTCAGGGTCACCACCAACGAAACAATTTCTGTTGTTCGAGATGTCCTGCGCGAACAAATTTCTGCTCAACTTGCCGAGATGATTCAAGACTCCGGTGCAGAGACTTCAATAATGTCTGGCGAAGACGCAAATCTTTTCCGCGCCGAAAAAACTATCTTGGAAACCAATGAGGGCCCAGTTGACATTGGCTTGGTTGGCGAAGTTACCCAGGTCAACCCGCGCATCGTTCTAGAAGCCCTCGAGGCCGGAAGAATTCCTGTTGTCTCAACCGTGGCACCTACTACCGCCGGCGAACTGCTCAATGTGAACGCGGATCTTGCTGCTGCTGCCTTGGCCGTTGCTTTGGGTGCCGAAAAACTTATGGTGCTTACCGATGTGCCGGGCCTATACAGTGATTGGCCAAACCGCGACTCTCTGGTTTCTGAAATTACTGCAGCAGAGCTCGAGTCGCTACTACCTAATCTTGAATCAGGAATGATTCCAAAGATGCAGTCATGCCTCAAAGCGGTTCAAGGTGGAGTGCCAACGGCGCACGTAATCGACGGCCGCACCCCGCATAGTATTCTTCTCGAAATTTTCACGGTGACCGGTGTCGGTACCATCGTGCTTCCATAATTCTTAATCAAACAGAAACGGATAAAAAAATGGTTCGCCACTTTCTGAAAGACGATGACATCACTCCAGCCGAACAGGCTGAGATTCTTCGTCGCGCGATTGCACTAAAGCAGTCCCCGTATTCAGAGCGTCCGTTCGAGGGGCCTAAGACCGTCGCGCTAATTTTCGACAAAACATCAACTCGCACCAGAGTCTCTTTTGCAGTTGGCGTTGCCGACCTTGGAGGTGCACCACTAATCATTGATAGCCAGTCCTCGCAAATGGGCGGCAAGGAATCCGTTGCTGATACAGCGCGTGTGCTTGGTCGACAGGTGGCCCAAATTGTTTGGCGCACCTACGCGCAACAGGGTCTCGAAGAAATGGCTCAGCACGCAAATGTTCCGGTAATCAATTCGCTTAGCGATGACTACCACCCGTGCCAAATACTTGCCGATCTAATGACAATTCAGGAGCACAAGGGTTCGTTGGCTGGGCTCAAGTTGGCTTACGTTGGCGATGCCGGTAACAACATGGCAAATAGTTATCTCATTGGTGGCGCAACAGCAGGAATGCACGTTGCCGTTGCCGGCCCGGCAAACTACCTACCTGATTCCCATGTGGTGGCTCGTGCCGAACTGATCGCCGAAAAAACCGGTGGTTCAATTACTGTGCACGGTGAACCTGGCGCAGCAATCCAAGATGCCGATGTTGTAATCACCGATACCTGGATCTCGATGGGGCAGGAGAGCGAAAAGGAGCAACGTCTTCGCGATTTCGCCGGCTACACAATTGACGAAGAACTTTTTGGCAAAGCCAAATCAGATGCAATTTTTATGCACTGCCTTCCTGCGTATCGCGGTTACGAAGTTTCAGCAGAAGTTATCGACGGCCCGCGTTCAGTAATTTGGGACGAAGCAGAAAATCGTCTGCACGCACAAAAGGCATTGATGTCTTGGCTGGCGCAGCAGCACTAAGCATCTCCCAACCAAATATTGCCCGCTAACTAAGATTGAGTTCATGAACGCATCATCAAATTCCGGCTCAAATGCACTTTGGGGCAGCCGTTTCGAAGGCGGCCCCTCAGACGCATTGGTAGCGCTAAGCCGCTCGGTCCACTTCGACTGGCGTCTAGCAGGCTATGACATCGCCGGAACCCGCGCTCACATCAAGGCTCTGCAGTCTGCCGGTTACCTAAGCGTCGCCGAGCTCGAAAAGATTGACCGTAGCCTGGTTGAGTTGCTCGATCGCGTTGAAAAAGGCAGTTTCCAAGCAAAACCAACCGATGAAGATGTGCACTCAGCTCTAGAACGAGGGCTAATTGAAATTGCCGGTGCAGAACTTGGCGGCAAGGTTCGTGCCGGCCGCAGTCGCAACGATCAAATCGCCACTTTGATTCGCACATACCTGCTAGATCAGGCCGCGGTAATCCACGATCAGGTGCTACAACTTATTGAGGTTTTGGTCACCCGCGCCGAAGAGCACCTTGGTGTTGCAATGCCTGGCCGCACTCATTTCCAGCACGCTCAGCCGGTGGCGCTATCTCACCACTTGCTGGCACACGCCTGGCCACTGGTTCGAGACCTTGAGCGACTGCACGACTGGCGCAAGCGTGCCAACCAGTCACCTTATGGCGCAGGAGCTCTCGCCGGTAACACCCTGGGTCTTGACCCAAACCTGGTTGCCCGCGAACTTGGCCTTGCCGGCCCAACCCCAAATTCAATTGACGCCACCGCCAGCCGCGACGTGGTTGCCGAATTTGCCTTTATTTCAAGCCTGATCGGCATCAACCTCTCACGCTTCTCAGAAGAGATCATCATCTGGGCCAGCGCCGAGTTCAACTACGTCAAGCTGCACGACGCCTACTCAACTGGGTCCTCGATCATGCCGCAAAAGAAAAACCCCGATATCGCCGAGCTCGCTCGCGGCAAGGCCGGCCGCCTAATTGGTGACCTAACCGGGCTGTTGGCAACTCTAAAGGGCCTGCCTTTGGCCTATAACCGCGATCTTCAAGAAGACAAAGAGCCGGTATTTGATGCCGTTGATACCCTCACCGTATTGCTTCCGGCCTTTACCGGCATGGTGGCAACCTTAGAATTCAACCGCGACCGCCTTGAGTTGCTGGCTCCGGCGGGTTTCTCTCTGGCTACCGATGTTGCCGAATGGTTGGTAAAGCAGAAGGTTGCCTTCCGCGATGCCCACGAAATCACCGGCAAGCTAGTTTCTTACTGCGAGCAGCACAATCTTGAGCTGCACGAGGTTCCAGATGCCGAAATGGCCGCCATCTCACCTTCACTTACCCCAGATGTCCGCGACGTGCTTACCGTTGGCGGCTCAATCAAGGCCCGAGCCGGTGCCGGGGGAACGGCCCTGCCTAGAGTGCTAGAGCAGATTGCCGCCCTTCGCAAAATTGCACCAAAGCGTGAGGCTTAAAGATGTCGCTAAAGAAGCAGTCAAACGACGCAACTTTCAAAGATCTACTAGACGAACTGCAGTGGCGTGGCCTGGTTGCCCTATCAACCGATGAGGATGCCCTGCGCAAGGCGCTAAACGAGACCAAGATCACCTACTACATTGGTTTCGACCCAACCGCGCCAAGCCTGCACCTAGGTAATCTTGTACAACTTCTGTTCATGCGTCGCCTTCAGTTGGCCGGCCATAAGCCGCTGGCTCTTATCGGTGGTTCAACCGGTCTCGTTGGCGATCCTCGCCCAACCGCGGAGCGCACCCTAAACACCAAAGAGACCGTAGCTGAGTGGGTTGAGAAGCTGGGCAAGCAGGCTTCTCGCTTCTTGTCATTCGAAGGCGAAAACCCAGCCCGCCTGGTCAATAACCTTGACTGGACTGCGCCCCTAAGTGCCATCGACTTCCTTCGCGATATCGGAAAGTACTTCCGAGTGGGCACAATGCTCAGCAAAGATGCGGTTTCAGCTCGCCTGAACTCAGAACACGGCATCAGCTACACCGAGTTCAGCTACCAGATCCTGCAGGGCTATGACTTTCTAGAGCTGTTCCGCCGCTACGACTGCACCCTGCAAATGGGCGGCAGCGACCAGTGGGGCAACCTAACTTCTGGTACAGACCTCATTCGCAAGGCCGAGGGTAAATCTGTACACATTATGGCCACACCTCTAATCACCAGCAGTGACGGCAAAAAATTCGGCAAGTCAGAAGGGAACGCCATCTGGCTAGACGAAGAACTCACCAGCCCATATGCCTTCTACCAGTACTGGCTAAATGTGACCGATGAAGACCTAGAGGATCGCCTAAAGGTATTCACCTTCCTGACTAAGGCCGAAATTGAAGCAGTGGTTGCCGAGCACCAGGCGGCACCGCACCTGCGCTCTGGTCAAAAGCGTCTGGCACTGGAAATTACAACCTTGGTGCACTCGGCCGAAGCTGCTCGAGGCGCCATCGATGCCTCGGCTGCACTTTTTGGCCAGGGTGACCTCGAGGCCCTTGATGCCGCTACTTTGCAGGCCGCGCTGGGGGAGTTGCCAAACACCACCGCAGCAGTTGGCACCCCGATAACTCAGCTTCTCATTGACACCGGTTTGGTAGACAGTATTTCTGCTGGTCGACGCGCTATCAAAGAAGGCGGCGTCTACGTTAATAATTTGAAGATTGAAGACGAAATGGCCGTTTTAACTGAGCTTTTGCACTCAAAATTCGCTGTTTTGCGTCGCGGCAAGAAGACCCTAGCGGGCGTATTCACCGCATAAACACTGGGTTTTTCCCTAGCGGGCAAAAATCTTTAAAGAAATTTAAAGTTTTTTCGCAAAAAGGCCTATTTCGATTTGACTTCATCGTTATATGAACGTAATGTAGACACTCGTTGCCCAAAGTTTGGAACCTTCTGCTTAGAAGTCCGGCTCAAGAGCAAC
>JAHEGM010000013.1 GCA_024645105.1 Rhodoluna sp. | reverse complement strand
TGGACCAATAGGTGGAGCTGGGTTAGCAGCGCCTGCCTGGATCTGCAGCTTGATCATTCCGGTGATCTTTTTGCTCGGTGCCATTTGATTTTTCCTTTTGTTTGTTTGGAAACTTTTGAAATCTGTTTTGTGGTTAGTTCAGTGCGCCAACCTGCTCGAAGCCAAGCTCCACAGGAGTCTCGCGCTCGAACAGTGAAACAAGAACAGTCAGCTTGCCGCTTTCTGGCTTGATCTCTGAGATGGTGCCAGGAAGACCAGCGAATGATCCGTCCTTGATCATGATGCTCTCGCCAACCTTGAAATCGATGTTGACAGGAATTGCCTTTGCCTTGCCCTTGACAGCAACGCCGCCCTTTGCAGAAGCCTTTGCAGCAGC
Organism: Rhodoluna sp.; assembly: GCA_024645105.1. GTDB lineage: Bacteria > Actinomycetota > Actinomycetes > Actinomycetales > Microbacteriaceae > Rhodoluna. The sequence goes on along the minus strand of JAHEGM010000013.1, from coordinate 9,977 downwards.
CTCTTCAGGAAGAACGAACATTGACTTCAGCATGTTGAATGCCTCGTCTGCGCGCAGTGGGGTTGGGTTCTGTGAGTTACCAACGAAGCCGGTAACCGCAGGAGTGTGACGCACCAATGACCATGACTCTTCGTTCATTTCCATGCGAATCAAAACGTAACCAGGGATACGAACCTTGGTAACCAACTTGCGCTGGCCGTTCTTGATTTCGATGGTGTCTTCCATTGGAACTTCAATCTGGAAGATGTCATCTCCACCTTCGATTGCAAGCTTGCGGTTTTCGATGTTCTGCTTAACGCGCTTCTCGTAACCTGCGTAAGAGTGAATGACGTACCACTTGCCAGGCTGGCGACGAAGCTCTGCCTTGAACTCGCGGTAAGGATCGTCTGATCCACCTTCGTTAACTTCTGCGTCAACCGCTGCAGCTTCTTCTTTAGCCTCAACGATTGCTTCTTCAAGCTCAAGGTCCTGCTCAAGTTCTGCAGCAGCGTCCTGTGCTAGATCAGCAAGGTCAGCATCGGCTTCAGCAATTACTGCGTCAGCAACAACGTCTTGAACCTCGGCTACAGCCTCTAGTTCGTCGCGTTCTGTTTCAGTCAATTCGATTTCCTTACTAATGAATAAAAATTAAGCAGTTGGGGTGAAGACAAATACAACACCCTGGTAGAAGATCCAGTCGAGGAACGAGATGATCAACATCACGACGACTACGAAAGCCAAGACAACGCCGGTGTAGTTGCGAAGCTCAGACCAAGTTGGCTTTGTAACCTTCTTCAACTCACCGATAACCTGCTTGAAGAACAGGACGATGCGTGCGATGAAGTTGCGGCTTGATGCCTTATCGGCTTTAGCCTTTTCGACTACATCTTCTGAGACTTGCTCTAGCTCTTCAGCCATGCTCATTCCTTCTTCTTCTTTGGTTTGAAACTCGTACTACTTGCAGGGCGGACAGGACTCGAACCTGCAACCCTCGGTTTTGGAGACCGATGCTCTACCAATTGAGCCACCACCCTTTGAGGGAAAATCCAACAACACGAGCGGCAGTCATCCGGGCGTCAAAAAATTAGATAAATCTAAGAATTGATTAATTTGCCAGATTAGGCTTCCTGAGTTGTCAAACTCACTTCCTAAAGGATACCCGCCAGCGCCCAGTATTGCAAAGGGAAGATGGCGTCAACGGTCATCGGGGTTGCCGTTGTAACCTTTATTCATGCCTGAATTCCCTCGTATCTCAAAGCGCATTGGCGCAATCGCCGAATCTGCGACCCTAAAGGTAGACGCCAAGGCCAAGGCCCTTCAGGCAGCTGGGCGCCCAGTCATCTCTTATGCAGCCGGCGAACCAGACTTTGCCACCCCGGCCCACATCGTTGAGGCCGCCGCGAAGGCAGTTTTAGACCCTAAAAACCACCGATACACCCCTGCCGTGGGCCTTCCAGACCTGCGCGAGGCAATTGCCCACAAGACCAAGGTTGATTCAGGCACCGATATCACCGCGGCTCAGGTAGTTGTAACCAATGGCGGTAAGCAGGCTGTTTACCAAGCATTTGCCACCATCGTGGACCCGGGCGACGAAGTTTTGATGCCTACCCCGTTCTGGACCACTTACCCAGAGGCCATTCGTTTGGCTGGCGGTGTGCCAGTCGAGGTATTTGCCGGAGCCGACCAGAACTACAAGGTGACCGTGGCCCAGCTAGAAGCCGCCCGCACCCCGCGTTCAAAGGTGCTGCTATTTGTATCTCCTTCGAACCCAACCGGATCTGTCTACACCCGCGAAGAGACTGAGGCCATTGGCCGCTGGGCTTTCGAGAACGGCATGTGGGTAATCACCGACGAGATCTACCAAAACCTGACCTATGACGGTCTAAAGGCAATCTCAATCACAGAGGCCGTGCCAGAACTCATTGACCGCACCATTTTCGTAAACGGCGTGGCCAAGACATACGCAATGACCGGATGGCGCCTGGGCTGGATGGCCGGACCGCTTGATGCAATGAAGGCTGCCGGAAACTTGCAGTCGCACCTATCTTCAAACGTTTCGAACATTTCGCAGAAGGCGGCGCTCGCCGCATTGACCGGTCCACAAGATGAGGTTCTGGCAATGCGCGATGCATTTGATCGTCGCCGCAAGGTTGCGGTTGCCGAGTTGAACAAAATCTCTGGTTGGAATGCACCGATGCCGCAGGGCGCTTTTTATGTTTACTCAGATGTGACCGGTTTGCTTGGTCGCGAATGGGGCGGCAAGACAATCAACACATCGCTTGAACTTTGCGATTACATTCTTGATGCTGCAGAAGTTGCACTTGTTCCAGGTGAGGCTTTTGGTCCATCTGGTTACGTGCGCTTGTCTTACGCGCTTGGTGATGGTCCGCTGCTTGAAGGTATTCAGCGACTACAAAAACTTTTTGGCTAAATAAAACCAATCAAGTTTGGTTCCGGCACAAGATTGATGCCGAACTTATTGGAAACTCGAACCTGAACGTATTCAGCTAGTTGCAAAATTTCTGTAGCGGTAGCGCCACCGGTATTAACAATTGCCAGCGTGTGCTTGCTTGAAATCGCTGCCTTTGATCCGGTGATGTGAAAACCTTTTTCGATTCCAGCATTTTCGATTAACCATGCCGCCGAAAGTTTTACGGTCAAACCGTCGTCTTCTTCTGATTCATACTTTGGCGCATCATCAGGAAGCCCTCGCGCAACGCGATCAGTCACGATTGGGTTTGTGAAGAAGCTTCCGCAGCTCACTGAGTCTGGGTCATTTACATCAAGCACCATTCCCTTGCGGGCGCGCAGTTTCAAAACGCTGTTGCGCACTGCTTCAAGTGAAACCTGTGCGCCCATTTCAACACCAAGGTCGGCAGCGATCTGAGTTGAGTAGAGCGGGCGACTTAGGCCATCGAGTTTTTGTAATTCAAACTCAACCCAGGTGATTACGCCCGGACGCCCGCGCTTGATTGCGCTATCGCGGTAACCAAACTGCAAATCCTTTGCTTCAAGAATCGCAATCTCGTGAGTCTCGTAATCAACAAACTCAAGGCGAACCATGCTGTCGCTAAGTTCTTGGCCGTAAGCACCAATGTTCTGGACCGGCGCCGCACCAACGGTGCCCGGAATGCCGCTCATCGCCTCGATGCCGGCGAGCCCTGCGTTTACGGTGTGTGCAACAAAGCCATCCCAGTCTTCGCCGGCTTGCACGCGCACAACAACCCGCGAATCATCTTTATTGCGCACCGGTTCAATGCCTAAGTTTTCAACTTTGATTACGCGCAATTTTTCAACGTCGTCAGCAACAACCATGTTTGATCCGCCGCCGAGCAGCAACCAGTCGTCGCCACTACGCCAAACATTTAGCGTGTGCTCGACAAGATCGTCACGGGTTTTTGCAACGTAAATTTCTGCAGGCGTTCCGCCAACGCGCATAGAGGTGAGCTCTGCAAGCGGGCGCGGGGTAATTGGTGTTGCCATTAGAGCTGAACTCGCGCCTGTGCTTTACCAAGAACTTTGTTGTCATCGAAAACTGCTTCTAGGTCTACACGCACAACGTTATTCTCGGCATCAATCTCGCCAACTTTTCCGGTGACCACAAGTACTGCTCCGTTTACCGGGTCAACAACAACCGGCTTGGTAAAACGAACTTGGTAATCAACCACTGCTCCGGCGTTGCCGACCCAATCAACGGCAACCTGAACGGCCGCTCCCATGGTCAACATTCCGTGAGCAAGTACACCCGGCAGGCCAACGGCTGCTGCGACGTCGTCGCGGTAGTGAATCTGATTGAAGTCACCAGAGGCACCTGCGTAGCGAACCAAAGAATCACGAGTCAAAAGAAATTCTGTGCTGCCAATAACTTGGCCAACCTCAAGCGAGGCAATGTTGATGTGAGTCATTACTCGTCACCTCTAACTACCAAGGTTGAAATTGCGGTGCAAACAAGTTCTTTAGTCACGTCGTAAATTTTGGTTTCAAAAGTAACCATCGAGTGCGCACCAAGTGACTTCACGCTGGCAACCTCAAGTTCGCTTACAAGTTCATCGCCGGCAACAATTGGACGAGCGTGAATGAAGCGCTGGTCTCCATGGACAACACGCGAAAAATCAATGTCTGCCTCAGGGTCTCCGAGCACGGTAGCCAGCGAACGTTCCTGAATCACTACTGCAAAGGTTGGCGGGGCAATCACATCGGTGTAGCCAGCCGCTTGGGCAGCAAACACATCCAGGTTCATTGGATTGGTTGATTTAACCGCGTGAGCGAATTCGCGAATCTTCTCGCGGCCAACCAGATAAGGATCTGTTGCCGGATACTTCTTGCCCTGAACGTTTGGATTTACCACTTGTCTAGTTTCTCTCATTAACTGAAAAAAGCCCCGCTAGGGACTTGTGGGACAAGTAGCTGGGGCGGGACTCGAACCCGCGACCCCACGATTATGAGTCGTGTGCTCTAACCACCTGAGCTACCCAGCCGGGCAAATTGCCAGTAAGAAAAACTGAGGCAACTGGTTGTTTTTTTGAAACGAGCCCCGAGCCAGGATTGAACTGGCGACCCCTTCCTTACCATGGAAGTGCTCTACCACTGAGCTATCGGGGCGTTTGTGCAGAGGCTTGAACCGCCAGGCACCAGAAGACTTTAGCACTTTTAGCGGGGTGCTGGCAAAAATACCTACCCCGATGCCCGCCTGCCAACGTTGCTTATTGCTGCATTGAGGACTTGATGTCGGCAATCATCTGGTTCCAAATAACCGCTGGCTTACCTTGTCGACGAATGATTGCAATCTCGGAAGCTCCCCAAGATGCCCAGACCGAACCCATTGCTGGAATTGCAGGCAATGGTTCTGCGTTGCGGCCAGCATTTCCAAATCCCTTGACCACGCGATCATCATCAGCATCATCAAAAGCAGATTTGTTGGCCGGAATTCTGCCGGTAACTGCAAAGAGTTCTTTTTGGCTTTCCGACTTGGCCACATAATCAACTACAAACTTTGTTGCATAGAAAGAGTCTTTAGATGATTTTGAAACATAGAACCCGCGTGAGCTCAAAAACGATACGGCATCTTTGCCACCAACCGATGGAATGGAATAAATATTGAACTCTGCCGAGTCAAGACCTAACTGATCCTTCGCCCATGGCCCGGTGATCCAGCAGCCTTTGCTTCCGCTCTTCAATGCAGACACCGATGAATCCCAGGTCGATGCCGGGTCCAACATGGTTTTGCCTTCTCCGCTCAACCACTTAGCGAACTCAACTCCGCCGTTAGCCAAGTCCAGCTCCGGAATATAGTTTCCGTTGCTGTCTTTCTTAAAGACGTGTGCACCAAACGAAGTTTGGATTGGGTACAGGTGGTACGGGTCACCGCCGCCGGCGTTCAGGCTAAGCGCCAGGCCTACCTCTTTTACCTGTTGCCAATTTGGCTGCTCCCAGGCCTGGAGTTTCTCAAACTTTTTGGCATTGCAAACAAGGGCAAGATTTTCGATTGTGTAAGGAAGCCCATAGTTTTTGCCTTCGAAGTTGAAGGCGGAAACAGCGTTCTCGTAGAAGTCACCTTTTTTACCACCAAGGTCAATCGGCAAAATTAGACCGTTGGCATAGAGCTCACCAACCCAGTCGTGGGCACCAATTAAAACATCAGGCCCGCCACCGGTGGCCGCCTGACTCAAAAAGTTTGAGCGCGGGTCCTGCTGCACTACAAGATTGACCGAAACTTTTGTGTCTTTCTTGAATTCAGCTGCCGCTTTTTCAAGGGCCTTGGCTTCAAGTTCGTCTACCCAGACTGTGATTGCATCTGTCTTTGGTGCTGGTTCACTTGCGCAACCGCTGAAAGCTAGAGTCGCCCCAATCGAAAAGGCAACGGCAAGGAAGGTCTTGGTGAACTTGGTCATTGAAATATCAAAGCACATCACCGCTTGACCTAGGCTTTATGCATGTCTGAATCAAGCAAGTTTCTAACCACGAACAACCCTGCCGCCGAGTGGTGGCGCACATCTGTTATCTACCAGATCTACCCTCGCTCATTTGCTGACTCCGATGGCGATGGCCTTGGCGACCTAAAGGGCATCACTTCGAGACTTGATTCGCTGTCATCTCTGGGTATCGATGCAATTTGGTTTAGCCCATTCTTCAAGAGCCCGCAGAAAGATGCCGGTTACGACATCAGTGATTACAGACTTATTGACCCAATCTTTGGAACCAACGAAGACTTTGAAGTTCTGCTTGCAAAAGCAAAGTCGCTTGGCATTCGCATCATCGTTGACATCGTTCCAAATCACACAAGTGATCAACACGCTTGGTTCCAAGCAGCCCTCAAAGCTGCGCCTGGTTCAGAAGAGCGTGCCTACTACCACTTCAAAGAAGGTAAGGGTCAAAACGGTGAGCTGCCACCAAACAACTGGCAGTCAATTTTTGGCGGACCAGCTTGGTCGCGAATCACCGAGGCCGACGGTTCACTTGGCCAGTGGTACTTGCACCTCTTTGATTCATCGCAGCCAGATTTGAACTGGGAGAACCCAGCGATTGCCGATGAGTTCGATGAGATTCTGCGCTTTTGGTTGAAGAAGGGTGTGGACGGTTTCCGTGTTGACGTAGCTCACGGAATGGTGAAGCGCGCTGGTCTTCCAGATGCAACTATCTACGACGAGAATTTGCGCGAGCGTCCAATTTCTAAACTCAGCATGCAAGAAGCCGAAGAGGCTGTTCCTTACTGGGGTCAGCCGGGCGTTCACGATGCGATTCGTCGTTTCCGCAGAGTGATTGAAGAATTCGATGATCGCGCAATGTGTGCCGAAGCGTCTATGAGTCCGCTTCCTCGCTTGGCGATGTGGGTACGACCAGACGAGTACCACCAGTCATTCAACTTTGATTACATGCACGGTGCGTACGACGCCGCTTCAATCAAAAAGATTGTCACCGACTCAATAGTTGAGTACGGAAAAGTTGGCGCATCTAGTACCTGGGTGATGTCAAACCACGATGGCATTCGTCACGCAACCCGAATGGGCATCGCACCCGAGAACACTCCTCGCCCAGGCGATGGAATCCACCCAACTGATCCGGCGCCAGACGAAGCACTTGGTCTTCGTCGCGCACGCGCAGCAACTGCGTTCATGCTTGGACTACCTGGTTCGTCGTACCTGTATCAAGGTGAGGAACTTGGCCTTCCAGAGGCTTGGCAACTTGAGGGCAAGTATCGCCAGGACCCAACCTACGCTCGCACCAATGGTGAGCGCATAGGTCGCGACGGTTGTCGCGTTCCACTGCCGTGGGAAGCCGGAGCCGGGGCCGCAAACGGATTCAACACAACCGGTGCATCATGGTTGCCGCAGCCAGACAATTACCGAGTCTTCTCGCGCAACTTGCAAGAGGGTGTGGCCGGCTCAACCCTTGAGCTATACAAGCGCCTGCTCAAAGAGCGCAAGGCTTTTGGTATGGGTGGTGGAGCGTTCCGTTGGGCCGAGGAATACCAAGACAAAAACACTTTGGCCTACATCAACAACGATGTACTTGTTTTGATCAACTTTGGTCCAGATGCGGTTGTGCTTCCAGCCGGTGATGTTTTGGTCACAACTCAACACGACCTAACTGCGGAGCGTGAACTAGAACACGATCAGGTCGTTTGGATTAAGTTATAGCAATGCCGATTGATTTAACCACCGGGGTTCGTCACGAATCTAACTTCAACACTGAATGGTGGCGCTCGGCAGTTATCTACCAGATCTACCCTCGCTCCTTCGCTGACTCAAACGGTGATGGCATGGGCGACCTACCCGGCATCACTTCTCGTTTGGATTCACTGGCCGCGCTAGGTATCGACGCAATATGGCTTTCGCCATTTATGCGCTCACCACAAAAGGATGCCGGCTACGACGTCAGCGACTATCGCGATGTTGATCCGCTGTTTGGAAACCTTGCAGATTTTGATGACATGGTGACCCGAGCACACGAATTAAAAATTCGCGTTTTAGTGGACCTTGTTCCAAATCACACCAGTGATCAACACGCTTGGTTTCAAGAGGCCATCGCTTCTGCACCCGGATCAGAAGCTCGAGCTTTCTATCACTTCAAAGATGGCAAGGGTGAGAACGGAGAACTGCCGCCAAATAATTGGGTATCCATGTTTGGTGGTCCGGCCTGGACCCGCACGACAAACTCCGATGGCACTCCTGGTCAGTGGTACGTGCACCTATTTGATTCTTCCCAACCTGACTTGAACTGGGAGAACCCAAAGGTTGAGCAAGCCTTTGAAGATATTTTGCGGTTCTGGCTTGACCGCGGTGTTGATGGTTTCCGCGTTGACCAACCGCACGCGATGGGTAAAGCGCCGGGTCTTCCTGATCACCCCGATGTCGAACGTGCAGGCGCAGGATTCATTGAAGGGGAACCTTCCCCACCGATGTGGTTTCAGGAATCGGTCCACGCAATTTTTAGAAAGTGGCGTGCGATTCTGGATAGCTACGATGGCCATCGTGCAATGTGTGGCGAGGCATATGTTTTGCCACTTTCATTCATGGCGCTTTGGGTACGCCCAGATGAGTTCAACCAAACATTTAATTTCAGGTTTCTAGATTCCGAGTGGAAGCCAGAAATTTTGTTCAACTCAATCAACGAATCATTTGCTGCTTTCGACCGCGTTGGCGCGCCTTCTACCTGGGTGCTGTCCAATCACGACATCATTCGCCACGCTTCGCGCATGGGTGGGTTGACCGGTCGACCGACCGCTTCAAATGGAATTGGGCCTGACGACACTCAACCTGATCGTGAGCTGGGGCTTCGTCGCGCTCGTGCGGCAACACTTTTCACACTCGCACTTCCTGGCTCTATGTACCTATATCAAGGCGAAGAGCTTGGCTTACCTGAGCACACAACCCTTGAACCGCAGTATCGCCAAGACCCAACCTTTGCGCGCACTAATGGTGAACGCGTAGGACGAGATGGTTGCCGAGTTCCACTGCCATGGGAGTCTGGAGTTGGCGCAGCAAATGGCTTCAACACCACTGGCAAGTCTTGGTTGCCACAACCGGAAATATATGCAGAGTACTCAAGAGATCAACAAGAAGACGTCGCTGGCTCAACCCTAGAGCTATACAAGCACGCGCTCAGAGTGCGCGCCGATCTAAAGCTAGGTGACGGTTCCTTTGATTGGGCACCAGAATTCATCAGCGAAAAGTCACTGGGTTTTAGAAATGGTGATGTTCTTGTGGTTCACAACTTTGGGCACGAACCAATCGCGCTTCCACGCGGTGAGGTTCTTGCTTCTAGCCTGAACGGAATGACCAGCGGCCATGCGCTGGTCGCCGATCAAACCGTTTGGCTAAAAATTACCGACTAGGCGGTTCGCATCACCGCATCTGCAACAGCCTTGGTAACCCGCTTATCAAATGGGCTCGGAATGATGTAATCAGCCGAAAGCTCTTCAGCAGCAAGGTCTGCAATTGCGTAGGCCGCGGCTACCTTCATCTCAGTGGTTATTCTTCGAGCCTTTGCATCGAGTGCCCCAAGGAAGATTCCTGGGAAGGCCAGAACATTGTTGATCTGATTTGGAAAATCACTGCGGCCTGTAGCGACAACCTTTGCAATCTCGCGAGCAACAGCCGGATCAATCTCTGGGTTTGGGTTTGAGAGAGCAAAGATGATTGAATCATCGGCCATTCTCTTTAGATCTTCTAGTTCAAACTTTGCTGTCGAAAGACCAATCGCGGCATCTGCCCCAACTAGAGCTTCCGCTAATTTCCCCTCGATGTTTTCTGGGTTGGTTTGAATGGCAACATCTTTTTTCTTGCCGGTCAGGTCACCTCGGTTGCGATTCAGAGCGCCCTTTGAATCCAGAACAATCACATTCTTGATTCCGGCGTGAACCAACATATCTGAAACAGCAAGTCCGGCAGAACCGGCACCGCTGATTACAACCTTCAGGTCAGCTAGGTTTTTCCCAACGACTTTTGCCGCATTCATAAGCGCTGCCAAAACCACAACCGCGGTTCCGTGTTGGTCAT
>JAHEGM010000001.1:13631-46591 GCA_024645105.1 Rhodoluna sp. | reverse complement strand
AGCATCGTGGTGAGACCGCCCAGGTCTTTTACCCGATGGGTGATTGCTTCAACTACTTCTGGTGCGGAGTGCCCGGCCATGGCTCCGGTGTCACCAAGCGCGAAGTCAATGTACTCATTTCCGTCAATGTCCCAGATTCGGTTGCCAACAGCGCGATCCAGGTAGATAGGGAACCCACCGGCCTTCTTATTCATCCAAGTCATTGGTACTTTGCCGAAAAGGTGGTCGGCGTTTTCAAAGGCAGCCTTTGACTTTGGGTTTCTAGCAAGAAAGGTTTCTTGCTCGCGCTGGTTTAGTGTTGCTAACTTTTCTCTGCTGATCATTCTTCTATTTTGCCAATTCTGGAATGCGAACCATTCCCTCTTGTGCCACTGTTGCTAATAATTCTCCGCGACTGCTAAAAATTCTGCCGAGGGCAAGACCGCGGCCACCTTGCGCGCTGGGGGATTCTTGAACATAAAGCATCCACTGGTCCACGCGTGCCGGACGATGGAACCACATGGCATGATCTAGGCTCGCAGACTTAAGCCCGGGATGCGACCAGGCAATTCCGTGGCGACGGTAGATGCTTTCAAGAATTGAATAGTCGCTGGCGTAAGCCAAAGCAGCGGTGTGTAGTTCTTGGTTGTCAGGTAACTCGCCTAGGGAGCGAAGCCAAACTGCTTGATGTGCAACCGGCTCACCCTCGACTTTGAAATAGATCGGCGAGGGCACGTGGCGCATATCGAATGGCCTGGCCTTTGACCAGTATTGAGCAACTGGATGCGGGTTATCGCCCATTAGGTCTGCAGCGCTCGGCAGAGTTTCTGGATCTGGAATGTCAGCGGGAAAGTCTTCTTGATGTTCGAGACCTGGGTCGTGCTCTTGAAAAGAGGCAATCATAGAAAAGATGGGTTCATCTTTTTGAAAGGCCTGAACTCGTCTTGTGCTGAACGAGCGGCCATCACGCAGACGATCAACTGAGAACCTCACCGGCAGATTGATATCTCCTGGCCTCAGGAAATATCCGTGCATCGAATGAACTGATCGCCCCTCGATAGTTCTAGAGGCAGCAACCAAACTCTGGGCCAGGACCTGACCGCCAAAAACTCTACCGTGCGGCATCCACTGGCTCTGCCCCTCAAATAAGTCTTCTTTGGAGTTGTCATCCTGGATTTTTTCAAGATCCAGAGTGCTAATCATCTCTGCAAGTGGGTTAGCTGGAATCTGGGGATTCACGATTTTGCTCAATTCTTCAGGGCAACATTGCCTTTATCAGGCTAGTTTAGACAAGTCATGATTAATCCATTCGTTCTTGCCGATCACCAAACTGCAGCTGACCTGCAGTCTTATCTGCTTCGAGCCAAACGACTCGATCCGGATGGCCTAGTAAGGTTGCGAGCCTTTGGTGAGGTCCTGGCGGCCTATGTTGCCCCTATTTACTCTGGCAACTTGATGGATTCAGGGCCAACGGTTTTAGGCCTGCGCACCTGTGAACTGGCCGCCCCAGCAGAGGTGGATGCCGTAGTGCCAATTGCTGCGGTTCAGGAACGTTTGGCAAAACTGCTCAGTGAACCAGAAACAACTGAGCTAAAGATTCAATTGCTTGAGTCTCAACGAGCCCCATGGGCAGGAATTTCGCCACCGCGTCAGGGATGGGAACCAATGGGAACCATCAACGAGGTAAGACTTACCCAAATTGCAAGAGACGGCATTGCCGAGGTGGCCGCTTCGCTTCCTGAGTCTGTAGGTGGGCCAATCGCGGCTCGCATTCGAGGAGAAATCTGGGGCAGAGGAATTGATCTTGAATCACGAGTTCCTACCGGTGCAGCTTTTGCCGCCGCAGGACTTGGATTCTTAACGGAAAACGAAGAAGTTGGCTTATATCACGCTGAGGGCTGGGTTCGACTAAGCAGCGAACACGGTCACGTGCTAGCGAAAGCCGCAACCAAGTTTTAGTCTTCGAAAGTATTTAGCATTGCGGTCGCAGCGCGATCCAAGTAAGCCCAAAGTTCCGCTTCAAGAAGCGCTGGCAACCCTACCGATTCCACTGCGGCTCGCATGTGATCTAACCAGTGTTGTCTGGCTTCAGGATTTATCTTGAATGGGCTGTGTCTCATTCGAAGTCGCGGGTGCCCTCTGAGTTCTTGATAGGTGCTTGGTCCGCCCCAGTACTGCTCAAGAAAAAGTTGTAGGCGTTCGGCAGCAGGACCCAGGTCTTCCTCGGGATACATCGGGCGCAAGATTTCATCTTGGGCTACACCTTCGTAAAACTTGTTGGCAATTTTCTTAAATGTTTCTTTGCCACCAACTTTTTCGTAAAAGTTGCCGCCAACCGTTTCTCCGCTTAGGCGGCGAATTCGAACCGGCTCTACGGTTGCTGCGTCTTCAAACCCGTTGGTCACTTCTTGGTCTTTGTTTCGGCAAGCTTGTGTGAAGAGTTTCCTACTCGAAGAATCTCACCGTTTCGTACGTACCAGAGTGTTCCTTTTGAATCTCGAAGCTGAGTTACTCGAAGACCAACGTTTTCAACTACGCCGCTAGCCTCACCTAAATCAACTTTGTCTCCCACACCGTATTGATCCTCGAGCACAATAAATAGACCGGAGAGAAGATCCCTAACTAGGTTTTGTGCACCAAAGCCAAGCGCGGCGCCAATGATTCCGGCACCGGCTATTAGTGCACCAACTGCTACGCCAAGTTCACTCAGAATCATGGTGATGGCGATTGTATAAACGGTCCAGGTGATTAGGTTTCCGAGAACAGATCCCATGGTTCTTGCTCTTTGAACCAACCGGGCCTGAGCAAGCGCACCGCTAGATGCTGACTTGTTTTTTGCCCCACTGACAATGCCCTTCACGACCTTTTTTACTGAAACCAAAAGCAAAGCACGAAGGATAATTGCGCCAATAAGAATCAGGCCAATGCGAATTAGTGTTGACCAGTCCTGCCAGATCAGGGCCAGCCAATTAGAAGTAGCTTCAAAGATATTCATGTTTAGGCGCTTGCATCTAACTTTTGCGCAGCAAGAGAGCGTTCCACGTTTGCCCGAGCCTCAACCAGAATTCTGCGCAATGCGGGAATAGCTTTGATTTCTGGTTTTTCAATCCACTTTGAGGTCTTTTCGAAGAGCTCTTCGCTGGCCAACGGTAGCGGGAACAGATTCTCCATTAGGTATTCGGCAATCTTGAATGTGTTTTCGTTCCAAATGCGCACGGCATTTTCAAAATACTGATCTACGTATGGTTCTAGAAGTTCAGCATTCGGAACCCTAACAAACCCAAGGCTTGCCGCATCAACCAAGATGTTTGAGAGGTCGTGGGTTTTCGTCAGGGTATTCCACGCGGTTTGCTTAGCAGCAGCGGTTGGTATTGCCGCACGTGCACCGGCAGCAGCCTTCTGACCGTTTGAGGTGTTGTCTGCAGCCAAAGCTGAGTCAATTGCAGCTTCATCTGCGCGACCACCAACCACCAGGCCGGTTAGAAGCTCCCAGTTCAAATCCGCGTCAATTTTTAGACCGGATAGTTTTTCGCCGCCATTACGAATGGCTTCAAGTGAATCAAGCAGCGCTGGGGTATTGGCAAACAGAGCAAAGAACTTAATGAACTGAAGTTGCGCGTCAGAACCCGCTTTTGCCGAACGTGCCAGAGCCAGCAGTCCTTCACCGATTTCAGTGATAGCGGCTTGGCGGTTCTGAGGAGCAACATAGAAATTAGCCGTGGTTACCAGTTGACGCAGAAGAGTCAGCATGGTGGTGGACTCAGTTTCTGTTGCTATGTTGCCCAGCACGAGTTTGATGAAGTCTCTTGGGTTTGCCTCAGCATCACGGGTTGAATCCCATGCCGCACCCCAAATCAAGGTGCGTGCCAGAGAGTCCTCGAAACTGGCCAAGTGCTCTAGGGCTGTTTGCCAAGAGTTGTTATCTAGTCTGATCTTGGCGTAGGCAAGGTCGTCATCGTTCAGCAAGACAAGGTCAGGCAAGGTTAGCCCCACTAGATCTTTGACTTCTGTTTCCGCACCGTCAACATCTAGTTCCAAGCGGTGAGTTCTTTTTAGCTTTCCGTCAATCAGGTTATAGAAACCAATCGCCATTCGGTGCGGGCGAAGAGTTGGATGCTCGGCGATGGCGGTTTGAGAAACTGTGAAAGCTTCAATTTTGCCTTCGCTACTGGTCTTGATGATTGGTCGAAGTGTGTTAACACCGGCTGTCTCTAGCCAAAGCTTTGACCAGCTTCGAAGCTCGCGACCTGACTGCTCTTCAAGCTCAACCAGCAGGTCAGTCAACTCGGTGTTCGAGTATGCGTGTTTGGCAAAGTAACTTGCCACGCCGGCCATAAATTTTTCTTGCCCCACCCAGGCAACAAGTTGCTTCAGAACAGAAGCGCCCTTGGCATAGGTAATACCGTCGAAATTCACCTGCACGTCTTCAAGATCATTAATCTCGGCAACAATTGGGTGAGTCGAAGGTAGTTGGTCTTGTCTGTAAGCCCAGGACTTTTCTAATGCCGTGAAGGTTGTCCATGCGCCATGCCACTCGGTGGCTTCGGCTGTTGCCAAGGTTGAGGCGTACTCGGCGAAAGATTCGTTAAGCCAAAGGTCATTCCACCACTTCATTGTGACTAGATCACCAAACCACATGTGGGCAAGCTCGTGAAGAATAGTCACAACGCGGCGTTCACGAATTGCATCGGTTACTTGACCGCGGAACACATAGCTTTCGGTGAATGTCACGGCACCGGCATTTTCCATTGCTCCGGCGTTGAACTCAGGTACAAACAGTTGGTCGTACTTTTCAAAAGGGTATGGCTGTTGGAATTGCTTTTCGAAGAACGCAAATCCTTCGCGCGTCTTTTCAAATACATAATCTGCGTCCATGTATTCGGCCAACGAGGCACGACTGAACACTCCCAGGGGAACAACTTTGCCGTTCGAGCTAGTTAGCTCGCTGCGTGTTTCAACGTATGGGCCGGCAATCAGCGCAGTGATGTAGCTAGAGATTACCGGGGTAGGGCTAAAGTTCCAGGTTGATTTTTTGTCATCAACGGCTACCGGTGCTGGAGTTGGTTGGTTTGAAACAACCTTCCAGTAGCTGGGTGCTGTCACGTTGAACTGAAACGTAGCCTTGAGGTCAGGTTGCTCAAAAACCGCATACATGCGGCGTGAGTCAGGCACTTCAAACTGTGAGTAGAGGTACACCTCGTTATCAACCGGGTCTACGAATCGGTGAAGACCCTCGCCGGTGTTCATGTAGTTTGCAGTCGCCTCAATGATCAGTTCATTCTGCAGAGCTAAGTTGTCTAACTGGATGCGAACCCCATCAGAAACGATTTTTGGATCCAGCTCAACTCCATTTAGGGCTACGCGTTCAACTGAGTTGGTAATTGCGTCGATGAAGGTGCTGGCGCCAGCCTGATTAGCCTCAAATTTCACGATCGTGGTTGAGCCAAAAGTCTTATCGCTTTTTGTTAGGTCAAGGTGAATCTCATAACTTGAAACCTTGATCAGTGAGGCTCTCTCTTGAGCTTCTAAGCGGGTTAGGTTTTCTCCAGGCATTACGTCTCCGTACATCGGTGTAGTTGATATCGCTAGCCTAATCGTTGGAAATCTAGGCGATAATCGTCATATGGGGTCAATAGTTGCGGCGGCGAGTGTATCGGTAAGTCAAAGCCTTGCCTTGGCCGAAATTGGTTTGGTGCTCTTGGTCCTTGGCATTGCGGCATTTATTGCCGTACGAATAAAACTCTCTGTGGTGCCGTTTTACTTGGCTATTGGTCTGTCTCTGGGGCAGGGCGGGCTTGTTCGGCTTGATCTAAGTGAATCCTTTCTCAACACCGGCGCTCAGCTCGGTGCAATTCTTTTGCTACTCATGCTTGGTCTGGAACACTCAGGACCAAACCTGGCTGCAGCATTTATGGAACGCAAATCAATTGGTGCAATTGACTTTGCCCTCAATGCAGTTCCTGGAGCCCTGATCGGCTTTTTGCTTGGTTGGGGAATTTTGGGTGCCGTGGTGCTCGGCGGCATTACCTATGTGAGCTCATCGGGTATTGCTTCGCAGATGATGAAAGAAACCGGGTGGCAACGCTCTGAGGTTTCAAGGCGAGTGACCACCGTGCTGGTTGTCGAAGATCTCACTCTTGCCCCGTATCTTCCGTTGCTGACAACCTTGGTTGCTGGTGCGGGTGCTATCGCAGGATTTCTATCGGTTACCGTCGCGCTCTTGGTGACCGGGGTTGCACTTCTTATTTCTTTCAGGGGCGAGAACGCACTTGGTAAAGTGCTGAACACTCAGGCTCAGGGTGGGCTTCTGCTAACTGTGTTTGGTGCTGCACTGTTTACCGCAGGATCTGCCGAACTGATTGGCTTCTCTTCTGCGGTAGCCGCTTTCTTGGTTGGCTTGGCGCTAACCGGAGAAGTTGCCTACGCGGTGAGGCTAAGGCTTTCTCCTCTGCGTGATTTATTTGCCGCATTGTTCTTTTTGTTTTTTGGGCTCAGCGTTTCACCCGTTGAAATGATTGAAGTTCTTCCTTTGGCACTCCTACTTACGGTTCTGGGAGTTGCTGGAAAAATGTATGTGGGCTGGAACATCGCAAGGGATATGTCTGATGGCGCAGCCTGGAAGCGCGCTGGAGCATTCTTAATTCCGCGAGGCGAGTTTTCCATCGTAATTGCAGGCCTCGCCGCCAGCACAACTTTTGGTGGCAAGCTTCAGGCACTAACCATCACCTACGTTCTTTTGACCTCTCTTGCTGCATCGATTGCACTCAGAACATTTAGAAGCAGTTTCGAAAAAGCCAGAGCAAAGAAGAAGGCCTAAACTTTCATCATGCGCATTCACATAGCAACCGACCACGCGGGATTAGAGCTGAGTCACTTCTTGATTCGGGAACTTACTAAGCAAGGTCACGAGGTATTTGACCACGGACCTGAATCATTTGACCCTCTTGATGACTACCCAAGTTTTTGCATCAATGCTGCGCTGGCAGTGGTTGCCGACGTAGAGGCCGGAGTTCAGGCTTTGGGAATCGTTCTAGGCGGTTCAGGAAACGGTGAGCAAATTGCCGCAAATAAAGTCAAGGGCATCAGAGCCGCTTTGGCCTGGAACGAATCAACGGCAAAGTTGGCGCGCGAACACAACGATGCAAACGTTATTGCGGTTGGTGCTCGCCAGCACAGTCAAGAAGAAGTTCTTCACCTGATTGAACTTTTTGTTTCCGAACCATTTAGTAATGATGAGCGCCACATGCGCCGAATCGGCAAAATTGCAACTTACGAGCAAACCGGCGACATTCTTTAATTTCTTCTCAGAAAGCATTAAATGCCCGAGGGACACACGGTTCATAGAACTGCAAATGAGTTCAGCAATCTATTTGCGGGTAGCGAAGTCACAGTCTCATCTCCCCAAGGAAGATTTAGCGCCGGAGCAAAACTAATCTCGGGCAGAGTTCTGGTAAAAGCAAAGGCCATCGGAAAGCAATTGTTTTTGGAGTTCGATAACGGCCTAACGCTAAGAATTCACCTTGGAATTTATGGCAAGTGGTCCTTTAAGAAACACCAAGGTGAGCTGCCGGAGGCTGTGGGGCAGGTGCGGGCCAGATTCGTAAATCAAAATCATTTTGCCGATCTGCGTGGGCCTACGGTTTGCGAAGTTATCTCTAAAGCCGAGGTGAAAGCCGTTGAAAAAAGGCTTGGCCCGGATCCTCTAAATCCAAACCCCAAGGGGCAGCAGGAACAAAGATTTGTTGACAAGGTTCATAGTTCTAAGACCTCGATTGGTTTGCTGCTCATGAACCAAGATGTGATTAGCGGAATCGGAAATGTGTACCGCGCCGAGATATTGTTTCGCGCTGGAATAAGCCCGCACAGACCAGGCTCCACCTTGACTGAGCAAGAGATTCGAGCCATCTGGGCAGATGCGGTGGACCTACTCAAGGTGGGAGTGAAGACGGGGCACATGATTACCCGCGATGAGCTAAGAACTAAGAAACCCAATAAAGCGGATCGAAATTACGTCTATAAACGAGAGGGTACTCCTTGCAGAAACTGCGGCACCAATGTCTCGATCGAAATCATGGCCACTCGTAAGTTGTATTGGTGCGTTAGTTGCCAGAACTAAAAAAGACCCCTCAGGGCTGAGGAGTCTTTTGTATTTGGAGCGGGCGACGGGAATCGAACCCGCACCATCAGTTTGGAAGACTGAGGCTCTACCATTGAGCTACGCCCGCGGGTATTGGGCAGTTTTTTCACAAAAACCGACGCAACCACTCCATTCTATGGGATAGACTCACTGAGGTTGTTCAATCAACCGGGGTGTAGCGTAGTGGCTAGCGCGCCTGCTTTGGGAGCAGGATATCGCAGGTTCGAGTCCTGTCACCCCGACCAAAATTATGAAATAAAACCGGCTCGTCTTCCTTGTGGAGGCGGGCCCTTTTCAGAGGAAGAGCCCTTGAAAACTGCAGTTGATCGCATTAAGCCAACTCGTGCAAAGCTGACCATTGAGGTAACTCCAGAGGAGTTTCGCCCAAGCATTGATCACGCCTACGGGCACATTGCTGAAACCGTAAACATTCCTGGTTTCCGCAAGGGCAAGATTCCTGCTGCGATTCTTGACCAGCGCGTTGGTCGCCCGGCCATTCTTGCTCACGCAATCAACGATGGATTAGACAGCGTTTACCGCCAGGCGCTGGAAGAGTCAAAGCTTCGTCCATTGGGGCAGCCGGCTGCCGACATTAAGCAGAGCCCAGACGAGAAGACTTTCGAGGGAAACCTAATTGTTGAAATTGAAGTTGAGGTTCGTCCAGAACTAAAACTTAAGGAATACAAGGGTCTAAAGGTAAAGGTCGACGACGTAAAGGTGGAGGCCAAGGAACTAGAGGCCGAGCTTGATGCACTTCGTGCTCGCTTTGGCAGCCTAAAGTCAGTTGACCGCCCAGCTAAAAAGGGTGACTTCACCACTATTGACCTGACCGCGGTTGTTGACGGCAAAACCATTGACTCAGCCGAAAACATTTCTTACGAGATTGGTTCTGGCAACCTGCTAGATGGAATCGATGAGGCCCTAGACACTCTTACCGCAGGCGAAGCTACAACCTTCAAGTCAAAGCTGGTTGGCGGCGACAAGGCTGGCCAAGAGGCAGAGATTTCAGTTAAGTTGACTGCGGTAAAGGAGCGCGAGCTGCCTGCTGCAGACGACAAGTTTGCGCAGCTGGCTTCGGAGTTTGACACTCTAAAGGAGCTTAAGGAAGATCTAGAGAAGCAGATCGAACGCTCGAAGAGCTACGGTCAGGGAATTCAGGCCCGCGACAAGGCAACCGATCTGTTGCTTGAGTTAATTGAGGTTCCAGTATCAGAAGAACTTGTTGAAGCAGATGTGCACCGCCACCTAGAGGGTGAAGGTCGTTTAGAAGATGCCAAGCACCGCGCGGAAGTTCTTGAGCAGAGCACTCGCTCATTCAAGGTTCAGATGCTGCTAGATGCAATTGCTGAAAAAGAAGAGATCAAGGTTGATGAGCAGGAGCTTATTCAGTACCTGGTTCAAAGCTCACAGCAGTACGGCATGGCTCCAAATGATTTCATTAAGTTGATCAGCGAACAGGGCCAGGTACCAATGTTTGTTGCTGAGGTTTCACGTCGCAAGGCGTTGGCGCTGGTAGTTGAGTCGGCTGAAGTTACCGACTCGAAGGGCAAGAAGGTTGATCTTTCTGAGTTCACCAAGCTTGATGCAGGAAGCGTTGCCGATGACCACGCAGGTCACGACCACGACTAGTTTATAAAGCAAAGAAACCCGCCTCTAGAGGCGGGTTTCTTGTTTTAGAGAGTAGATTTTAAGGTGAGGTTAGCTGCCAGGGGGGAAGCAATGAAAAAGCACCATGTAATAAACAGTTCACTAGCTGCGTTGGTTGCAGCGATTGTTTCGTTGACTGCCTGGTTTGTGGTTATACCCGGTTTTGCATCCTCAAACGCCGCCTCTGCTGGTACCTACGCGTGCTTCAAAAATTCATCTGGGCAGGTTTATCTGCGTGAAAAGTGTAAAACCGGAGAGAAAAGAGTTCTGATTAATGGAACCGGGCTTCAAGGTGCTCGTGGATTTTCAAATTATGAGCTGGCACAACAAAATGGTTTTACTGGTGCGGTAACTGATTGGTTGAAAACTTTGGTTGGCCCTGCCGGTTCATCTGGCAGCGGTTCAACCGGCGCGACCGGCGCAACTGGCCCGGCCGGACCGGCCGGACCAGTTGGTGCAGCGGGGGCACCAGGCTTCACTCCGACATACGGATCTTTTTACGACACAACTGATCAGATAGCATCTCCAACTGGCATTGGCATGAAGCTGAATCAAACAGTTGCCTCAAGAGGAATTTCAATTGATCCAACAGATTCATCGAAAATAAATTTCACAACCTCTGGCGTCTACAATATTCAGTTTTCAGCCCAAATGTTCAAATCTACGACTGGGAACCAACAGGCGGACATTTGGCTAAAGGTTGGGGGCGCGAATGTTCCTTGGAGCGATACGGTTGTAGACATCGTTGCAAATCGAAGCCAAAAGTTAGGAGCATTCGTGGCGGCTTGGAATTTCATGGTGAATGTGGACGCAGGCCAATCGGTGCAGCTTTTTTGGGCCTCTTCAGATTCCACAATGACAATCGAATCGGTAGATGCAACCAATGGAGTGCCGGCGATTCCTGGTCTAATTGTCACTATTCAGCAGGTCGGCTAGTAGACACAAAGGCCACGCTTTAGCCACGGGCGAACACATCGGTGTTTTGGCTGTTCTTGCGGTTATCTTTGACAGGCAACCTCAAGAAATAGGAGTACTTCAATGGCTGACTCACCAAAAGGCCCAAGCAGCACATTTGATCGCCTGCTAAAGGATCGAATCATCTGGCTTGGAACTGAAGTTAGAGACGATATGGCAAACGAGATCTGTGCAAAGATCTTGCTCCTTGCCGCCGAAGACTCTCAAAAGGACATTTATCTTTACATCAACTCACCAGGTGGTTCAATCACCGCTGGCATGGCCATTTATGACACCATGCAGTACGTGCCTAATGACATTGTGACCGTTGGTATTGGTATGTGTGCCTCAATGGGGCAGTTCTTGCTTTCATCTGGCACCAAGGGCAAGCGTTATGCAACCCCAAACACCCGGGTACTTCTTCACCAACCACACGGCGGTTTTGGTGGAACGGCTTCCGATATTCAAACTCAGGCTGAGTTGATTATGTCGATGAAGCGTCAGTTAGCTTCGATCACGGCCGAACAGACCGGAAAGTCTCTCGAGCAAATCATGCAAGATGGTGACCGCGACCGTTGGTTCAGCGCCGAAGAGGCGCTGGAATACGGCTTCATTGACCACATTCAGAAGTACGCAGCAAGCGCCACTGGCGTTGGAAACAACTAAGGAATACAGCCATGACTAACTCAAACGTTTTCCAAAGCCCAGACGCTCGATACATTCTTCCGACCTTCGAAGAGCGAACCTCCTACGGTTTCAAGCGCCAAGATCCGTACAACAAACTTTTTGAAGACCGCATCGTGTTCCTTGGTGTGCAGGTTGATGACGCCTCTGCAGATGACATCATGGCCCAGCTTTTGGTTCTTGAGTCTCAAGACCCAGACCGCGATATCACTATGTACATCAACTCACCGGGCGGCTCTTTCACCGCTATGACTGCAATTTACGACACCATGCAGTACATTCGCCCACAAATCCAGACAGTTTGCCTGGGTCAGGCAGCTTCTGCTGCCGCAGTGCTTTTGGCTGCCGGTACCCCGGGTAAGCGTTTGGCGCTGCCTAATGCTCGAGTATTGATCCACCAGCCATCAACTGGAGATTCAGGCCGCGGCCAGGCTTCGGACATTGAAATTCAGGCCAAAGAAATCATGAGACTGCGCGAGTGGCTGGAGGCAACTTTGTCTAAGCACAGCAAGCGTTCTGTTGCCGAGGTCAACAAAGACATCGATCGCGACAAAATCTTGACCGCTCCGGAGGCTCTGGAATACGGTCTAATTGATCAGGTTTTGACCTCACGCAAGAACGCGTAAGTAAAAACTCCTAAAAAAGCGGATGGGCGAGGCTCATCCGCTTTTTTGTCTTCTACGCATAGGGTTTTTACATGACTAAGCTCGGCGAATCAGGTGACCTACTTAAGTGCTCTTTCTGTGGAAAGAGCCAGAAGCAGGTTCGCAAGCTAATCGCCGGCCCTGGCGTTTATATCTGCGATGAGTGCATCGAGCTTTGCAACGAGATCATCGAAGAGGAACTTGGCGAGGCTGCCAAGACCGTTGAAGACATTGAGCTACCTAAACCTCGCGAAATCAAGGGATTCCTTGATGAGTACGTGATTGGTCAAGATCAGGCCAAAAAGGCGCTATCGGTTGCGGTTTACAACCACTACAAGCGTCTGCGTTCTCGCGGAACATTGACTGCCGCAGGTAAAGATCACGATTCAATTGAAATCGCAAAGTCAAACATTTTGATGATGGGTCCAACCGGTTGCGGAAAGACTTACTTGGCACAGACGCTGGCAAAGCGTTTGAACGTTCCTTTTGCAGTAGCCGATGCAACTGCCCTCACAGAGGCCGGTTACGTTGGTGAAGACGTTGAGAACATTTTGCTAAAGCTTTTGCAGGCAGCAGACTTTGATGTCAAGCGTGCCGAGACTGGAATTATTTATATCGACGAGATTGACAAGATCTCTCGCAAGGCTGAAAACCCATCAATCACTAGAGATGTTTCTGGTGAGGGAGTGCAGCAGGCATTGCTAAAGATTCTTGAGGGTACCGTTGCATCTGTTCCGCCACAGGGTGGGCGCAAGCACCCGCAGCAGGAATTCATTCAACTTGACACCACAAACGTACTGTTTATTGTTGCTGGTGCTTTTGCAGGGCTTGAAGAAATTATTTCTCAACGAGCCGGCAAGAAGGGCATTGGTTTTGGTGCTCCGATTTCTGGCAAGAACGACGATATCGAAATCTTCAACGAGGTACAGCCTGAAGATCTTCGCAAGTTTGGTTTGATTCCAGAGTTCATTGGTCGTTTGCCTGTGATTGCTACTGTGACTCCACTTGACCGCCCGGCCCTGATGCAAATTCTTACTGAGCCAAAGAACGCTTTGGTAAAGCAGTATCAGCGCATGTTTGAACTAGATGGTTTTGAGCTTGAGTTTGATAAGGCTGCCCTCGAGGCAATTGCAGATAAAGCAATTGACCGCGAAACCGGTGCTCGAGGTCTTCGAGCAATCATGGAAGAGATTCTTGGTCCGGTCATGTTTGATATTCCTGGCAGCGAAGAACAGGGAATCGTAAAGATTACCAAAGCTGTAGTTGTTGACGGCGCAGTGCCGCAGACGCTGCCATTCAAGAATTCACGTCAAGAAAAGTCTGCCTAATCTAAATGTCAAAAGTCGGCAGCTTTGCTGATCACCGTGCGCCGCTTTTAGCTGGCACGGTAGCCTCGATAACCGGAACAGCTGCCAGCGCTGGTCTTGTACTTGCGGCTCTCACCTCGCTAGGTGCAACAAAATCTCAAACCACCTCGGCAATTGTGGTTCTGCTTACTTTTTACGGACTCCTGTCAATACTTCTAAGCACCAAGTACAAGATGCCAATCAGCATTGTTTGGAGCACCCCCGGAGCAGCCTTGCTAATTGCCTCAGGATCCATGGGGCTTTCCTTCTCTAGCGCAGTTGGTGCGTTTATAGTGACTGGTGCGCTGCTGCTTTTAACCGGACTGTGGCCGGCACTTGGGCGATTGGTGTCATCAATTCCTAAGCCAATTGCTTCAGCCATGCTGGCTGGTGTGATCTTTAACTTTTGTATTGCGCCGTTCAAATCAGCCACCGATTTTCCTTGGCTTGTAATTCCAGGTCTTGTGGTTTGGCTCGTGCTTTATAAATACGCAACAATCTGGGCAACGCCAGTTGCAATGGTCATCATTTTTGCTTCAACCGCAATCGCGCTTGGAATCACCGTGGACCCGGCGGAGATTTTGCCTACGGTTGAATTAGTTGCACCAACCTTTGAGGCTTCAGCGATATTTGGCATTGCCATTCCGCTTTATCTAGTGACAATGGCTAGCCAAAATATTCCAGGAATTGCCATCATGAAAAGCTTCGGCTACGAGGTTCCTTTCAAGCAGGTGATGGCCAGCACCGGATTGGCAGCCATCGTTGCGGGCTTCTTTGGTGGGTTCTCGATGAACCTGGCCGCAATTACAGCGGCACTTAACGCAAATGACCACGCCCACAAAGATCCAAAGCGTCGTTGGTTGTCATCGGTTTATGGTGGCTACGTTTATATCTTGATTGCGCTGCTCGCGGGTATCACCGTTGCGTTTGTGCTTCAAGCACCTCGTGAATTAGTTCTGGCAGCGGCTGGAATTGCGCTTTTGGGAACAATCATTTCGGCGCTGAGTTCGGCGGTAGAAGTTGTTGAACTTCGCTTGCCGGCCATGGTGACCTTCTTGGTTACCGCTTCGGGTTTGTCAGCGTTCTCAATTGGTTCGGCTTTTTGGGCTTTGATCGCCGGCCTGCTGGTCTGGGGTTGGTTAAGTCTTAAAAAGAATTAACCTTCAACAACCTCGGCCAAAATAATCTGTGTCATTGCCACCTCTTCACCCTCGGCATAAGCCAGGCTCTGAATCTTTCCAACTGACTTCAAGTCTGCTTCAAGCAAACGAAGACTAGTAAGAACAGCTGATGGTGCCTCGATTACAGCCGAATCAACTGCGGCCTTCATCGAAGCCTTGGCATCCGACTTGGCCTTTCGGACTCCACCAACTGCAATTGAGGCTAGATCAAGAAGGCCAGCGTTGCCCGCATCTATTCCAGATGTTAGTTCTTCGGCAACCGGCCAAGACGCTCGGTGAATTGAACCGGCGCTCTTTTGCCACCAGCCCCACACCTCTTCTGTTGCGAATGGCAGGAACGGTGCAAAAAGTCTCAGCATCACGTGCAGAGCTTTACGCAAAGCAATCGCTGCCGATGCCTGCTGCGCCGCTGAAACAGTTCCCTCTGCGTTGTAGGCGCGTTCCTTAACCAACTCAAGGTAGTCATCTGTGAATGTCCAGAAGAATTTCTCGGCAAGTTCAAGTGCCTTGGTGTGATCGTAAGTCTCAAATGCCACGGTTGCGTCGCGAACCACATCGGCAAGGGCCAGCAGCATGGCTTGGTCTAGCGGCTCGGTTACTTCAGTGGCACCGGCCGGCACTTCAAATGACAGCGCAAATTTCGCTGCGTTCAAAAGTTTGATGGCAAGACGTCGGCCAACTTTCATTTGACCTTCATCGAATGCGGCGTCTGTACCAAGACGCGCAGAGGCAGCCCAGTAACGAACTGCGTCCGCACCGTGGTTATCGATTGGTTCCGCAGGTACAACCACGTTGCCCTTTGACTTAGACATCTTCTTGCGGTCTGGGTCAAGAATCCAGCCAGAGATGGCCGCGTTCTTCCAAGGCAACTGACCGTGCTCTTGCTCGCCGCGAAGTAGCGAAGAGAAAAGCCAGGTACGAATAATGTCTTGGCCCTGAGGGCGAAGGTCGTATGGGAATACCTTGGCAAACTTTTCTGGGTCTTCGATCCAGCCACCGGCAAGCTGCGGAGTTAGCGATGATGTAGCCCAGGTGTCCATGATGTCCATCTCGCCGATAAAGCCACCAGCGACACCGCGCTGCGACTCTGTGTAGCCATAAGGAACATCAGATGAAGGGTCAACTGGAAGTGATTCGATTGCCGGAACCAGGGGAGTCTCGTAGTTCGCCTCACCGTTTGCATCCAGTTCATACCAAACCGGAATTGGCACACCAAAGAATCTCTGACGAGAAATGAGCCAGTCGCCAGTTAGGCCGTTCACCCAGTTTTCAAAACGAACGCGCATAAAGACTGGAACAAAGTTGAGATCCTTGCCCATTGCAATTAGGCGGTCGCGCAGATCGGCATCTCGGCCACCGTTGCGAATGTACCACTGACGGGTAGAAACAATCTCCAGAGGCTTGTCACCTTTTTCGAAGAACTTCACATCGTGAGTGATTGGCTTTGGCTCGCCAATCATGTCGCCAGATTCTTGAAGCAGTTCAACGATGCGCTGCTTAGCCGAGAAGATTGTCTTGCCTACAAGCTCGGCATAGATTTCTTGGCCCCTTGCCGAGGTGATGACGTCAGGCATCTCTTCGATGATTCTGCCGTCCCAACCAATGATTGCGCGGTTAGGTAGGTCTAGCTCGCGCCACCAGATGATGTCAGTGACATCACCGAAGGTACAGATCATTGCAATTCCAGAACCCTTGTCAATTTGGGCAAGGCGGTGAGCAACTACCGGAACTTCAACATCAAAAAGCGGAGTCTTTACGGTTTTGCCAAACAGGTGCTTGTATCGGTCGTCTTCTGGGTTGGCTACCAGGGCAACACAAGCCGGCAAAAGTTCTGGTCGAGTGGTCTCAATAAATACCTTGCCATCCGGGCCATCAAAACCAACCTTGTGATACGCGCCAGGCTGTTCGCGATCTTCGAGCTCGGCCTGAGCAACCGCAGTGCGGAAAGTAACATCCCACAGAGTTGGCGCCATTGACTGGTAAGCCTCACCGCGAGAAAGGTTGTTAAGGAATGCCTTTTGCGAAACAGCAATCGCGGCCGGTGAAATGGTCTGGTAGGTCTGAGTCCAGTCCACCGATAGGCCAAGCTTGCGCCAAAGATTTTCAAACTGCTTCTCGTCTTCTACCGTGAGCACGTCGCAAAGTTCAATGAAATTACGTCGTGAAATTGGCACCTGGTCGGCAGCCTTAGAAGACTTGTTGTCGCCACCTTCAAACGGGGGCTTGAAACCCTCAACGTATGGCAAGGTTGGGTCGCAGCGAACCCCGTAGTAGTTCTGCACGCGACGCTCGGTAGGCAAACCGTTGTCATCCCAGCCCATTGGGTAGTAAACCTCAAAGCCACTCATTCGCTTGAAGCGGGCAACCACATCGGTGTGGGTATAGCTAAAAACGTGACCTACGTGCAGCGATCCCGATGCAGTTGGCGGCGGGGTGTCAATTGAGTAGATGTTCTCGCGGTTTGCCTCGCGACGGAAGCGGTAGACGCCGTCGTTCTCCCAGACTAGGCCCCACTTTTCTTCAAGACCCTCGACCGAAACCTTCTCGGGTGCGTCGGCGGGGGCCAGGATGTGGCTTGAGAAGCTGGTTTGGGCAGTATTCACGCTGAAAGTCTCCAAGAAAGGGGTTTGTAACAGGTTAACATTAGATACGGAAACCCTTTTGCCTGACTGCCTAGAAAGCCGTGCATGTACCCAAAGAATCAAGCCTCAAACAAGCCTGCCGGCGAGGGTGTAAACCCAAGCCCTAGTTTTCCGGCGGTTGAAGAGCGGATTTTGGACTTTTGGGCTAAAGACGGCACTTTTCAGGCCTCAATTGATCAGCGTGCAGAGGCAAATGCCGAGGAATTCGTCTTTTATGACGGCCCGCCGTTCGCAAATGGTCTTCCGCACTATGGCCACCTTCTTACCGGCTACGCCAAAGACATGGTGCCTCGCTTCAAGACCATGCAGGGCTACCGAGTTGAGCGTCGTTTTGGTTGGGACACCCATGGTTTGCCTGCCGAGGTAGAGGCAGAGCGTCAGCTTGGCATTTCCGGTCGTCCAGAGATCGAGAAGTACGGCATCGACAAGTTCAACGATTACTGCCGCACATCGGTGTTGAAGTACACCGAGGAATGGCGTTCGTACATTACACGTCAGGCGCGCTGGGTTGATTTTGATAATGACTACAAGACCTTAGACACCGATTACACCGAGAGCGTGTTGTGGGCGTTCAGCGAGCTGTATAAGAAGGGTCTGATCTACGAAGGCTTCAAGGTGCTGGCTTACTGCTGGCGCTGCGAGACTCCGCTTTCAAACCACGAGCTGCGTATGGACGACGAGGTTTATAAGAACCGCCAAGACCAAACTCTTACCGTCACCTTTCCGGTGTCTGCGGGGCAGATGCTCGAGGGTGTTCGCCTATTGGCTTGGACCACAACGCCTTGGACGCTACCTACTAACTTTGCTTTGGCAGTTGGACCAGAAATTGAATACGCAGTTGTTCCTGCTGGTGCAGCCGGCGCCGGCGATGGAGGGGAAGAAGGCACCAAGTACCTTTTGGCCAAGACTCTGGTTGGCGGCTATGCCAAGGATCTTGGTTATGAAAGCGCCGAAGAAGTAATTGGCGCCATATCGGAAACCATCAAGGGATCTGCGCTCGCCGGAATTAAGTACGAGCGACTTTTTGATTACTACGTTGACGGCGAAAAATTTGACACCGAAAACGCCTGGCAGATTTTAGTTGACGATTACGTTGGCGATGGCGACGGAACGGGAATTGTTCACCAGGCTCCTGCCTACGGTGAAGATGACCAAAGAGTTTGTAACGAGGCTGGAATTCCAACTTATGTTTCAATCAACGAGCGCGGTGAATTCAATTCAATCGTGACTGATTTTGTTGGCCAGCACGTTTTTGATGCCAATAAGCCAATCTCTCAGCACCTAAAGTCAGCCGGCCGCGTGCTTCGCCAGGCTTCATATGAGCACTCTTACCCACACTGCTACCGCTGCAAGAACCCACTTATCTACAAGGCGGTCTCATCATGGTTTGTTGAGACCACAAAGCTTCGCGACCGCATGCTGGAGCTGAACCAAGAAATTGATTGGACTCCAGATCACACCAAAGATGGTTCTTTTGGTAAATGGTTAGAAAACGTTCGCGACTGGGCAATCAGCCGCAACCGTTTCTGGGGCGCACCAATTCCGGTGTGGAAATCTGACGACCCTAACTACCCGCGCATTGACGTATACGGCTCAATGGAAGAACTGGAGCGTGACTTTGGAGTGCGCCCAAGTGATTTCCACCGTCCGGTAATTGACGAGTTGACCAGACCAAACCCTGACGACCCAACCGGCAAGTCAACCATGCGCCGTGTGCCAGAAGTTCTTGACTGCTGGTTTGAATCCGGCTCAATGCCTTTTGCTCAGGCGCACTATCCTTTTGAAAATCGCGAATGGTTTGATACTCACAACCCGGGTGACTACATCGTTGAATACGTTGGTCAAACTCGCGGCTGGTTCTACACACTGCACGTTTTGTCTACCGCTCTGTTTGATCGCCCGGCTTTCAAATCAGCAATCTCGCACGGAATTATCTTGGGCAATGACGGGCAGAAGATGTCTAAGTCATTGCGCAACTACCCAGACGTAAACGAGGTCTTTGATCGCGATGGCGCCGATGCAATGCGTTGGTTCTTGCTGTCTAGCCCAATTCTTCGTGGCGGAAACCTGATTGTCACCGAGCAGGGAATTCGCGAGGGAGTGCGTCAGGTTCTGCTTCCACTTTGGAACACCTGGTACTTCTTCTCGCTATACGCGAATGCTTCAAACTACGAGGCCAAGTGGTCAACCGCAAGCGAAGATCTTCTTGACCGCTACCTACTGTCAAAGACTCATGACTTGGTAAACGAAGTCGAAGCGCACCTAAATAAGTTTGATTCATACTCTGCAGCGGCAAGCCTGCGCGACTTCGCCGATGTGCTTACCAACTGGTACGTACGTCGTTCGCGAGATCGTTTCTGGGAGGGAAACCAAGACGCGTTCAACACTCTCTACACAGTGCTTGAAATTGTTTCTCGCGTTGCCGCTCCGCTGCTTCCAATGGTTACCGAAGAAATTTGGCGCGGCCTAACCGGTGGTCGAAGTGTGCACCTTGAGTCATGGCCAGATGCCAGCAAGTTGCCACACGATGCAGCTTTGGTAGAAGCAATGGACCAGGTACGAACCGTTTCATCTGTTGCTTCAAGTTTGCGCAAGGCAGCAAGCCTGCGCGTTCGTTTGCCATTGGCCAAGTTGACCGTGGTCACCAAGAACGTTTCAGGTCTTCAGCAATTTGCCGAGATCATCGCCGAAGAGCTAAACGTGAAGGCGGTTGAACTTGTAGAGCTGTCACTTGATTCAACCACCCAGTTTGGAGTGATCAAGCGTCTTACAGTGAACTCTCGTGCCGCCGGTCCGCGCATCGGCAAGAGCGTTCAAGCTGTTATTCAGGCGGCTAAATCTGGTGACTGGTCCGAGATTGACGGCACTGTAATTGTTGGCGGAATTTCACTCGTTGAGGGCGAATACGAAATTGATTTAGTAGCCGACACCGCTACCGGAACTGATGGAGAAGTCACCGACCACATTGGAATTCTTCCTTCAGGTGGTTTCCTGATTCTTGATGGAAAGGTTTCTGCTGAACTTGCGGCGGAGGGTTTGGCTCGTGACGTTATTCGCGCAGTGCAGTCTGCCCGCAAAGATGCCGACTTTGATGTGAGCGATCGCATCAGGTTGACCCTAAAAGCAACCGATGACGTTTTGGCGGCTGTAGCTGAACACTCTGAATTAGTAAAGTCAGAAACTCTAACACTGGAACTTGAGACCATTAGCTCCGGTTCGCTAAACAACGCTGTAACTGTTGGCGATGGTCAGCAGGTAGAAGTTTTGGTTGAAGTCATGGCGGCCAAGTGATCGAAAACCTAAGCGAAGAGCACTACTGGGCTCTGAAAGCTAAAGAGGTTGAAGACGCGTTGCTCGCGCGTGTTCCAGAAAATAAAATTCGTCCGAGACTTGAACCAACCGCTAGATTAGCCACGCTTCTTGGCGATCCGCAAAAGGCCTATCGAGTTATCCATGTGACCGGAACTAACGGTAAAACCAGCACCAGCAGATTCATTGAGCGTTTGCTTCGTGAACACGGATTACGCACTGGCCGATTCACCAGCCCGCACCTAATCAAGCTCAATGAGCGAATGTCGCTAGATGGTGAACCAGTTTCTGACGAGCGCCTTTACAACGTGTGGACTGAGATTGAGCCAATCGTTGGCCTGGTTGATGCTGAACTTGAGTCCGCGGGCGAAGAGGCACTGACATTTTTTGAGGTGCTGGCAGTCTTAGGTTTTGCAGTTTTTGCCGACGCACCGGTTGATGTTTTGGTGCTTGAAGTTGGCATGGGCGGTGAATGGGATTCAACCAATGTGGCAGATGGTGACGTTGCGGTGTTTACGCCAATTGCACTTGATCACATGGACCGCCTTGGTTCAACCATCAAAGAGATAGCCCAGACAAAATCCGGCATCATCAAGCCGGGTGCCATCGTAATTAGTTCTGAACAGCCTGACGAGGCCATGAGCGTGCTGGTTGCAAAGGCAGCTCAAACCGCAGAGAAACTTCTTACCTATGGAAAAGATTTTGAAGTAATTTCAACAACAGTTAACAAACTCGGTCAAACAGTTTCCATTAGAAGTGCAGTGGGAGAGTATCTGGAATTAAATCTTCCTGTGCACGGCGAATATCAAGCAGCTAATGCCGCATTGGCAGTTGCTGCTGTCGAGGCTTTCATTGGTGGGGCTTCGCAGCGAATCATGGACGACGTAGTTCGTGCATCATTTGCAGACTTCTCTTCGCCTGGGCGACTTCAGGTGGTCAATCGTGAACCACTAACGATTCTTGACGCCGCACACAACCCAGAAGGCGCCAAGTCACTTGTCAAAGCGCTGAAGGAATCATTTGGTTCACCCTATGCGGTTGGTGTTATTTCAATTCTTGCTGAAAAAGATGCCAAATCTCTGCTGGAAATACTCGATGACTCGTTTGTTGAGTTCATCATCACGCAGTCAGAATCTGCTCGAGCTATCCCTGCCGATGAACTATCAGTTCTTGCAGCTGAGGTCTTTGGCGCTGATCGTGTTCGCGTTCAGAAAAACCCTCAGTGGGCTCTGGCCGAGGCTGCCAAGTTGCTTCCACCCGCACAGGCATCAGCAATTGTTGTGACCGGTTCCATCACGCTGGTGGGTCAGGTTTTGAAACTGAAGCAAGTAGAGGCGGAGCAAGATGCGTAATCGTTCAACTAAAAGAGCTCTTAGCTCAATGCTCATGGTGTTTGAAGCAGGAGTAGTTTTCTTTGCCATGTTGGTGGCCTTTGGGCTAAAGGTTGCCGATGGACCTACCGTTTGGGCAATCGGCTTGAGCCTTACTTTTCTACTGATGGTGACCCCGGCTATCTTGGGCAAGAAATTTTCTTATGCGTGGGGCTGGTTTCTGCAGTTGGTGGTAGTTGCTCTCGGAATCTGGGTTCCACTTATGTACGTGCTGGGTGGAATTTTTGTATGTCTTTGGGCGTGGGCCATGATTGCCGGTGGCACAATTGACAAAGCAAGGGCAATTCTTGACGCTCAAGCCGCACAGGAGGAGAAATAAATGACTCAACAGACATTGGTACTGATTAAGCCAGACGGTGTGAAGCGCAATCTAATTGGTGAAATTATTTCTCGACTAGAGGCAAAGGGCTACACAGTTGCCGATCTCAAGAAGTTCACCCCTTCTTTGGAGTTATTGCACGCCCACTACGCCGAGCACGAGGGCAAGCCATTTTTTGAACCACTGGTTGAATTCATGTCTAGCGGCGATGTAGTTGCAATCAAGCTTGAAGGACACAGAGTAATCGAAGGTTTCCGCTCATTAGCCGGAGCAACTGACCCAACAGTTGCAGCACCTGGAACCATACGTGGTGACCTGGGTCGCGATTGGGGTCTGAAGGTTCAGCAAAATCTAGTTCACGGTTCTGATTCAGAGGAATCGGCAGCGCGTGAACTTTCGCTGTGGTTTTAGACGCAGTTGATAAATCAACAGCTCTGGTTCTAGTTAGCTCCAGAGCGCTGGCCACATAGACCAGAAGCGCACAATAATAACGGCAATAATGGTGGCCTCAGTTAACAGTGTGAAAACCCAAGCCTTGTCATAGGCTCTGTCAAAGAATCCAACAAAGCGCAACGGGGTGTCAATAAATCCATCTTTCGTGCCAAAAAGTATGACCTTCCAAAACAGTGGGACCATTGCAGCCCAAGCCACCATGCAATAGATGCAAAGCACACCAATCACAAAGGTGCTTTGAACCCAGAGCCACAGTACGAAGATAAATCCGGCAAAAATTCCTACTGAAAAAAGTCTCCAGAACCAGGCGGCAAATTTTGCGCCAGCCAAAATGCCAACTCCAACTGCTATTGGCGCTACGAATGCAGTCACTCCAATTAGTGGATTAGGAAAGCCAAAGAGAGACGCTTGTGCGGTTAGCATCACCGATTTACAAGAAATGAACGGATTCAGATCACAGCTCAGAGTTGCATCGGGGTTGGTGGCTACGTGAATTCGCTCCAAAACCAGTGAAAAGGCCGCGAACCAGCCCAAAATTCCAGTCCAGATAAGGGTGATGGCAAACCCGCGGGTTGGCTCTAAAGTAATGCCGTTTGGCTGCTTTATTGCACTCATAAAACCAGTATGACACGCGCAATTGGTGACTTTTCGGGGGCTGAGTGTCATACTTGTAGCAGTTGGGCCCGCCACACCGGATCCGACTAAAGATTTAGCGAGAACCAAGCGCTTAGAACGCATAAGACCAGATCAACATTGATCCCAGGGCAGCGATAGCCGCAACAGATGTTGCTCGCAGTTAGTTTTGGTTGTTCATAATCGTGAACAGCAAGGATTTACGCCTCAGGGCCTAGTGAGTGTGGCCTAGGTGAGGCAGCTTGGAGTACACCAGAAATGGTGAAAAACGAAGATTCAAACGTACCTGCAGAAAAGAAACCAACTCGCGCCCGAGCAACCAAGAAGGTTGTGGCTAGCGATGAGGTTGTCGAAAAGAAGGCTGCAGTCAAAAAGCCAGCCTCGAAAAAGTCTTTGAAGGCTCCGGCTTCTGTTGAAGAAGTGGTCGAAAAGGCAGCTAAAAAAGCCCCAGCCAAGAAAGTCGCCAAATCAAAGGCAGACAAGAGTGCGGAGCTAGTCACCAACACCGATACACCTGCGACTAAAGTTTTGGCCCCTGTATCTGCAACCTCGTTGATGTTCATGGCCCCCGATCTGCCAACCCCAAAGGTTTCGGCCAAGGGCATCGCCAATGAAAAGAATTCCGATGATTCACATCTTCGTCGTCGTTCACGTCGCCGTGCTGGCGAGGCTGTTGACGTTGATCCAAACGCGGCTCCAAATGTGGTGGTTAAGGTTCGCACACCGCGTGAACCAAAGGCGCCAAGCAACGAACCAACTCGCGTTAAAGGCTCAACCCGCCTAGAAGCAAAAAAGCAGCGTCGTCGCGACGGACGTGATGCCGGACGCCGCCGCACAACAATCACCGAGTCAGAGTTCTTGGCTCGTCGCGAAGCCGTTGATCGCACAATGGTTGTTCGCTCTAAAGACGGCAAGATTCAGATTGGCGTTCTTGAAGATGGAATTTTGGTTGAGCACTATGTTGCTAAGGCTTCCGAAGCATCGCTAATTGGCAACGTTTACCTTGGCAAGATTCAGAATGTTTTGCCATCGATGGAAGCGGCATTCGTTGATATTGGTCGCGGCAGAAATGCCGTTCTTTATTCAGGTGAAGTTGACTGGGAACTGGCCGAAACCGGCAACCAGCCTCGCCGAATTGAGTTGGCTCTAAAATCTGGCGACACCGTATTGGTTCAGGTAACCAAGGACCCGGTAGGTCAAAAGGGTGCTCGCCTTACAAGCCAGGTATCACTGCCTGGTCGCTACTTGGTTTATGTGCCTAACGGTTCGATGAACGGAATTTCTAGAAAGCTTCCGGACTCTGAGCGCGCGCGTCTGAAGAAAATTTTGAAAGAAGTACTCCCTGAAGATGCTGGCGTAATTGTTCGAACCGCGGCTGAAGGTGCAACGGAAGAGCAATTGACTCTTGATGTGCAGCGCCTGCAACAGCAGTGGGAAGCAATCAGCAAGAAGGTTGAAAAGGGTCAGGCACCAGTTCTTCTGCACAGCGAGCCAGATCTGTTGGTAAAAATCGTGCGTGATGTCTTCAACGAAGATTTCCAGAAGATGGTTATCGCCGGCGAAGATGCGCGCGAAGTTATCGAAGAGTATTTGGCCTCTGTAGCGCCAGATCTCTTGGAGCGTGTGGTTAAGCACGAAGGCCACAAGGACGTTTTCGACGAATACCGCGTGGGTGAACAGATTGCCAAAGCTCTAGAGCGCAAGGTTTACCTGCCATCTGGTGGTTCGCTGGTGATTGATCGCACCGAGGCGATGACAGTTGTAGACGTAAACACCGGAAAGTTTGTTGGATCTGGTGGAAACCTAGAAGAGACCGTAACCAAGAACAACCTTGAGGCGGCAGAAGAGATCGTTCGTCAGCTGCGCCTTCGCGATATCGGTGGAATTATCGTTGTTGACTTTATCGACATGGTTTTGGAGTCAAACAGAGACCTGGTTCAGCGAAGACTTATGGAGTGCCTGAGCCGAGACCGCACCAAACACCAGGTTGCCGAGGTTACCTCGCTTGGTTTGGTTCAAATGACTCGAAAGAAGCTGGGTATTGGTTTGCTTGAGGCCTTCAGTGAGCCTTGTGAAGCCTGTGCCAGCCGCGGAGTTGTAGTGCACCACGAACCAATCATGCGTTCAAAGCACCAAAACACCGATGACCAGAAGCCGGGTAATCAGCAGGGTCAGCAGGGTCAAGGTAAGAAGAAAAACCGCGATCGCAATCAAAAGCAAGAGACCGTAAAGGTTGTAACCGCTGAACGAGCCGTTGAAATCAACAATGTGATGACCCAAATAGCGGCATCAACCGTCGCAGCTCATGAGGCAGCCGGCGAAAGCTCACCTATTACTTTGCCTCCGGTGAAGGCCGCAGGGGAGTCTGAGCAAGCTGAGGGTGCTGAAAAGCTACTTGAAGCCGTTCTAGATGCACTGCCAGAGCCAAAAGCTCCAGGGCAGGGCCGTCGCAAGCCCCGTCGAGCAACCAGCGCTGGAAATGTGTCTGCTGGCTAGCAAATTACCGGCTAAAAGGGTTTGACCCCAGCAAAATGGCAATGTAGACTAAATCCTTGTTGCCTGCTGGGTTTACGCAAGAGCAACAAAATAAGACTTTCGAACAAAGGGTAGATCTGTGGTTTACGCAGTAGTCCGCGCAGGCGGCCGTCAAGAGAAGGTGTCAGTAGGCACCATCGTGACTCTCGACCGTATTAAGGCTGACGCTAACGGAAAGATTGAGCTTCCAGCTCTTCTTCTAGTTGACGGCGACAAGGTCACAACCGATGCAGCAGCACTTGCAAAGGTTAAGGTCACCGCTGAGGTTCTAAACGACCTACGTGGTCCAAAGATCATCATCCAGAAGTACAAGAACAAGACCGGTTACAAGAAGCGCCAGGGTTTCCGTGCGGAACTTACTCGCGTTCAGGTCAAAGAGATTAAGTAAAGGACTGACTCAAAATGGCTTCCAAAAAAGGTGTTAGTTCCACCCGCAACGGCCGCGACTCAAACGCACAGCGCCTAGGTGTTAAGCGTTACGCAGGCCAAGAAGTAAACGCAGGCGAGATCATCGTTCGTCAGCGCGGCACTCACTTCCACCCCGGTGCAAACATTGGCAAGGGCAAGGACGACACCTTGTTCGCGCTTGCAGCCGGCAAGGTTGAGTTCGGCACCAAGGGTGGCCGTCGCGTTGTAAACATCGTTGAGGCCGCTTAAGGGTCAACACAATTTTCTTGGGAGGCGAGCCTTTGGCTCGCCTTTCCTGTTTCTGAAATAAATCAAAATAAACCGAGGAGGGAATAATGATTCAATTCGTTGATCAAGTGACCCTTCACGTGCGCGCTGGCGATGGCGGCGACGGCTGTGTTTCTGTTCACCGCGAAAAATTCAAGCCACTCGGCGGCCCAGATGGTGCAGACGGCGGCAAGGGTGGCAGCGTTTCGCTAATTTCAGATCCAAACGTAACTACCTTGCTAGATTTCCACTTTCATCCGCACCGCCAGGGTGGCGATGGTGGCGATGGCGCCGGCGACTACCGCAACGGTTTTCATGGTGAAAGCGTTCAGCTTCCGGTTCCGGTTGGAACTGTTGTAAAAGATGCTCGCGGAAAATTTATTGCGGATCTAGATGAACCAGGCATGGAGCTGGTCATCGCTGAAGGCGGCATGGGTGGCCTCGGAAACGCGGCTCTTTCTAGCACCAAACGCAAGGCACCTGGATTTGCTCTGTTTGGAGTGCCGGGATGGCGCGGCGATATCATTCTTGAGCTCAAAACGGTCGCAGACGTTGCTCTGGTTGGATATCCAAGTGCGGGTAAATCATCTTTGATTGCGGCACTTAGC
Source organism: Rhodoluna sp. (assembly GCA_024645105.1). Classification (GTDB taxonomy): domain Bacteria; phylum Actinomycetota; class Actinomycetes; order Actinomycetales; family Microbacteriaceae; genus Rhodoluna. The sequence continues at coordinate 19,454 of JAHEGM010000001.1, read as the reverse complement.
GCTGCACGTCCAAAGATCGCCGACTACCCATTCACAACTTTGCACCCAAATCTTGGTGTGGTTCAAGCCGGCGACACAAGATTCACAATCGCCGATGTTCCTGGCCTAATCGAGGGCGCGAGCGAGGGTAAAGGCCTTGGTCTTGAATTTCTGAGACACGTTGAGCGCTGCGCTGCGCTGCTGCACGTTATTGACTGCGCAACCCTAGAGCCAAATCGCGATCCACTCACCGACCTCGAAAAGATCCTCAAGGAGCTTGATGCTTACGAGGTTCCAGAAGGTCAGGTGCCGCTGACCCAGCGCCCGCAGTTGATTGCTTTGAACAAAGCTGATGTACCTGATGCACTTGAACTTGCCGAGTTCGTAAAACCGGATCTTGAGGCTCGTGGCTACAGGGTGTTTATTATCTCGGCGGTTAGCCACTCAGGTCTTCGCGAACTTAATTTTGCTCTAGCTCAGTTGGTTGAAGAGTCTCGCCAGGCCAGAGTTGATGAACCGGTCAAGCCAAGAATTCAGCTGATGCAGCAAAAGCGCGATGAGAACAAATTTGAAATCATCAAGGAGCGCGTAGGTGATGAAGACATCTTCCGCGTGCTTGGTGTGAAGCCTGAGCGTTGGGTTCAGCAAACAAACTTTGCTAACGAGGAGGCAGTGGGTTACCTAGCTGATCGCTTGGCAAAAATTGGACTTGAAGACCAGCTGTTCAAGGCTGGCGCCCAAGCAGGCTCAACCGTTGTGATTGGTCCGGGTCAAGGAATTGTCTTTGACTGGGAACCAACGATTGCATCTGCCGGAGAACTTATCGCTGGCCCGCGAGGAACAGACGCACGTATGGACCAACGTGAACGCCGCACCACCAAGGAGCGCCGTGCAAGTTACAAAGAGCGAATGGACGCAAAGGCAGCGCTTCGCGAAGAGATGGCAAAAGAGGGCAAGGCCGGTATTTGGTCTGCACCTGAGGATTTCGAAAAGGAACAGTAAGTGGCACTTAGAGACAGAAGCGAATTGGCCACGGCCAAACGGGTCGTCGTTAAGGTTGGCTCGTCGTCCATCAGTGGAGAGAACGAAAGCAAAATTGATTCTCTGGTTGATGCTTTGGCAAAATCACATTCAAGAGGCACTGAAGTTATCTTGGTGACGTCCGGTGCGATTGCAACCGCGCTTCCACTTTTCAACCTTGACTCCAGGCCAGATGATCTAGCCACTGTGCAGGCGCTTGCTTCTGTTGGCCAGAGCAAATTGATTGCAAGATATCAAGACAGCTTAGACAAGCACAAAATTATCGCTGGTCAGGTGCTGCTCACCGCGGGTGACTTTGAGGCAACTGAGACTCGCGCCAACGCAAAGGCTACTCTGGATCGCTTGGTCAAGCTTCGTGCTATGCCAATCGTGAACGAAAACGACACAGTCGCAACACACGAAATTAAATTTGGTGACAACGACCGTCTTGCTGCACTAGTTGCTGTTCTGGTTGATGCCGATGCGCTTGTTCTGCTTAGTGACGTGGATGCTCTGTACAACATGCCACCAAATAAGCCTGGTGCCAGGAGGATTGAAACCGTCGAATTCGGCCAGGACCTTGGTGAGATTGAAATCGGCGGCAGCAGCACTCAGGTTGGTACCGGCGGAGCAGTAACTAAGGTTTCCGCTGCTCGTCTAGCAACAGAGCAGGGTATTCCTGTTTTACTAACCAACACAGATCAGGTTTCCCTTGCACTTGATGGTGCAGCAATCGGCACCTGGTTTGAAGCAAGTTCGGCTAACTAAAAAAGGTAATTCAAATGACCTCTGCAATTGACAAAATCAGATTGGCCAAGAGTGCGGCTAGTTCACTGGCGCAAGCTGCGACTGCGGCTAAAAACGAGGCGTTGCGTCAGGTTTCTTTGCTTTTGATTGCTCGTGCTGACGAAATAATTGCGGCAAATAATGTTGACCTTGAAAATGCTCAGGCTGACGGCATGACTGAAAGCCTTCAAGATCGCCTGAGACTTGACCACCAAAGAATCACAGACATCTCTGTGGCTGTCGAAAAAATAATCAGCCTGCCAGACCCAATCGGCGATGTGATTCGCGGAATGTCTTTGCCGAATGCTCTAAAGCTGACCCAGGTTCGCGTTCCACTTGGTTTGATTGGTGTCATCTACGAGGCAAGACCAAATGTGACCATAGACATTGCGGTTTTAGCCATAAAGAGTGGAAACGCAACTGTACTTCGCGGTGGCAGAGCAGCCGAAAACACTAATCGGGTTTTGGTAAAACTTTTGCAAGATTCTTTGGCCATTGCTGGAATCAATTCAGACGCTATTCAAACTGTTGATGAGTTTGGTCGTGACGGTGGCACCGTGATGATGCAGGCAGTTGGCCTAATTGACGTTCTAATTCCGCGCGGCGGTGCAGGGCTAATTCAGCAGGTAGTGCAAGAGGCAAAAGTTCCTGTAATTCAAACTGGCGACGGTGTGGTGCACATTTACATCGATGAGTCGGCACGCCTTGATTGGTCCGTTGATATCGTGCACAACGCTAAGGTTCAGCGCCCAAGCGTGTGCAACGCAGCCGAGACTCTCTTGGTGCACGAGGCGGCTGTGGAGAAGATTCTGCCCGCAGTTCTAGACAAGCTTTCGGCTTCTGGTGTCACCATTCACGGTGACGAAATCACCCAGGCAAATTTCTTCGCGGCTGTTCCGGCAACGGAAGAAGACTGGCACACCGAATATCACGACTTGAATCTTGCCGTGAAGGTGGTGAAAAACCTTGATGAGGCTCTGGAGCATATTGCTAAGTACTCAACTAAGCACACGGAGTCCATCATCACCCAGAACGTTGAAAATGCTGAACGTTTCTTGGCCGAGGTAGACGCTTCAACGGTTATGGTCAATGCTTCAACGAGATTCACCGATGGCGGTGAGTTTGGTTTTGGGGCAGAGGTTGGAATCTCAACCCAGAAGCTTCATGCCAGGGGGCCAATGGGTCTACCGGAGCTAACCACAACCAAGTGGCTGGTGCGTGGCTCGGGCCAGATCAGGGCCTAATTTGCCCGAATCTAGGGTTTTCCTAGGTTATTCTGGAGATAGTTCTTAGGAGAAAAATGAACGCGATTCTTGCAGCAGCAGCTGAAGGTGAGCACGAAGCATTCGTGACCCTTCCTTTCCCAGCGGTTTACTTTGGTGTGATCGCCATTGGTGTTTTCATTCTTTTGGGTGTGGTGACCTGGTCATACCGCGATGTTGCTAACCGTCACGAGCACAAGGTAGACGACTCAAAGTCTCACCACTAGGACCAAACCTAGTTTTCTCGCATGAGCAATCTTCGTCTCGGCGTTATGGGTGGAACTTTTGACCCTATTCACTTTGGCCACCTAATTGCCGCCGAGGCGGTTGCAAAATCTTATGAGCTTGATTCGGTCATTTTTGTGCCAACCGGTAATTCGTGGCAAAAAAACTCCTTGGCCTCGGCACAGCACCGCCTGGCCATGACTCAGCTGGCAATCAGTTATTTTCCTGATTTTCAAGTAAGCAGCGTTGATGTTGAGCGCACCGGCGATACCTATACAGTCGACACCCTTCGGGATCTAAAAGGACAGTATCCAACTGCCCAGTTCTTCTTCATCACTGGTGCAGACTCCCTGGCTGGAATTGGCACCTGGAAGGATTCTGAAGAATTGTGGAATCTGGCCCACTTTGTTGGGGTAACCCGCCCGGGTCACAAACTAGAGGTTCCAAAATCTCCTGCTGGAGCCGTAACATTGCTAGAAATACCAGCTTTGGCTATTTCTTCCAGCGAGATTCGTGCCAAAGTTGTCTCTGGGGAATCTCTAGAAGGGCTAGTGCCCATCAAGGTCCTTGAATACATGGACAAACACAATCTTTACCGAGGAAATAATGACTGAGTCACAGTTCACATCGCGTCGTGATGCGCGTGAAGCTGAACGCACCGGTCGTGTAACCCCATCTGTTCCGGCTGCTGAAGTAATTGCCAACGCTGAGCCAACTCTTGTCATCACCGAGGTCAGCGGATTTAATTTTCCACCGCTGACAAAAAATCAACTTGTGCAAATGGGTCGCATAAGTGACGTAAATGACGATTCTGAGGTTTCAACGCAGGTAAACACCGTGCAGGTGGCTTCCGCCCCCGTTGCACAGATTTCAACAACTGGAGTTGTGAATCCCTACGCCCCAAAGATTCAAGTTGAAGAAGCAAAGCCAATCGAACGCGCGTATGAAGCAGTTCTAGCCGAGGCAGAAGAGCCAATCACGTCGCAAATGCCGCTGTTTGCTGTTTCACCGAATCTAAACATTGAGCCTCAGACGGCCTCGATAATTATTGATAATTTTGAGCCGCTAGACAACATCTCAATAGCAATCTCTGAAACCGGCGAAATGCTAAAAACCGGCTCAATAGAGTTGCCAAATCTATCTACCAACACCGGAGAAATTGCAACAATTCTGGATGCGGCACAGGTTGACGAGGCTATTGCGCAAGATAGCATTGCCGGTTACGTTTCAACCATCGCGCCACTTCGAGCTAGCGGAGTGGTGAATACCGCGGGCAAGATTGGAATCATGCCAAGCAAGAAGGCCAGGGGCGAGGGCGGAGGCTTTGTGGCCTTGACGCTTGCAATTCTGATGGTCACAATTGGTGGCCTTGTCCTTGCAGCGTTTATGCTTGGAATCTTGAAGTAATCCAAAGGAAAAATTGACCGCAACCGCACAAGCAATAAAAATCGCAAATATTGCGGCCTCAGCAGCAGCTGACAAACTTGCTGAGAACCTAGTGGCAATTGATGTCACCGAACCAATGCCACTAACCGACATCTTTTTACTAGCCTCTGGCCGCAATGAGCGCCAGGTGGCGTCAATCGCCGACGAGATTGAATTCAAATTGCTGGAAGCCGGCGTCAAGTACCTGCGACGCGAAGGTAAAGAAACCGGCCGTTGGATTCTGCTTGATTTTGGCGACGTTGTTTGCCACGTAATGCATGAAGAAGACCGAATGTACTACTCTCTGGAGCGCCTCTGGAAGGACTGCCCAGTGGTCAAGCTCGATGCGGTTTCGGCCGCCTAGTTTGATGTAAACTGAACAAGCAATTCAAGGGCCTATGGCGCAGCTGGTAGCGCACCTGCATGGCATGCAGGGGGTCAGGGGTTCAAATCCCCTTAGGTCCACAGTGAAAACCCCACCTTTTGGTGGGGTTTTCCTTTTTGCCTTCAAAGCAATTTAGATTTCAGCGGTGAATTTCTGATCAATTGCGACCACCTTTTGAACCCTGCGCGCGTATTTTGGCTCGCTGTCACCCAACCAGTCTGTGCTCATCCAGACTTTTACTATTTCGAGAGCAATTGCTGAGCCAATTATTTTTCCACCCAAGCAAAGCACGTTGGTATCGGAATGCGATCTGGCAAGTTCAGCGCAAAACGAATCTTGGCATACGGCTGCAAATACGCCTCTGATTTTGTTTGCAATCATTGCGCTACCGTATCCAACCCCGTCTACAAAAATTCCGCGGTCAGCTTTGCCGCCAGCCACTGCCAAGCTTGCTGGCAGCACGTGATCGGCAAGGTCGGCCGGGTCGTCAGAGTTGGTGCCAAAGTCTTCAATTGTGTGGCCCGCTGCCAACAGTTGCGCCTTGATTTCTTCTTTGAGTGCTCTACCGGCGTGATCGCTGGCCATGGCAATGTGCATTCTTTTTCCTTCTTTAGGTATCCACGGATACGCGCTTAATTCTTGAAGTAAAACCAGATTCTATGGTCACCCTGGATTTTGAGACCGCAAAATGTTTAGCCAGTAGGGCGATCAGGCCCTCGTTCGCCGCACCATCTACAGCTC
>JAHEGM010000001.1:0-13531 GCA_024645105.1 Rhodoluna sp. | reverse complement strand
ACGGATACGCGCTTAATTCTTGAAGTAAAACCAGATTCTATGGTCACCCTGGATTTTGAGACCGCAAAATGTTTAGCCAGTAGGGCGATCAGGCCCTCGTTCGCCGCACCATCTACAGCTCTTTGGGTTAGATAAACGACGAGGCTGCCGTCTTGGGCCTCTTCGACAAGGGGACCTTTTTTAGATCCGGGCTTGACCATCACGCTAACTCGCACAAAACAAACTTAGACTGAAACCATGAGTAAGACATACCGGGGCTACACGCTCGAGCAAGTAGCTAAGACCATTGACCATTCAATTCTGAAGCCAGACTTCACCTATGCCGACGTTGAGGCCGGTGCCAAATTGGCGCTTCAGTACAACACCGCTTCTTATTGCATCCGCCCAATGGATGTGGCTGTTGCGGCTAAGGCCCTAGCCGGTAGTACGGTCAATGTGTGCACCGTGATTGGCTTTCCGCACGGCTCAACTACTTCAGCCACAAAGGCTTTTGAAACCAAAGACGCAATTAAAAATGGTGCCACCGAGATAGACATGGTGATTAATGTCTCGGCCCTACTATCAGGTGATTACGAGTATGTGGAACAAGACATTCGCGGTGTTGTGGATGTCGCCCACGCCGAGGGTGCCTCGGTAAAGGTTATTTTTGAGACGGCCTTCTTGAATGACGAGCAAATTATTAAGGCGTGTGAGCTAACTGAGAAGGCTGGCGCCGACTATGTTAAGACCTCAACCGGATTTGCTAGCGAGGGTGCAACCACACACAACGTTGCACTGATGAAAAAAACAGTAGGCGATCGCCTAAAAGTTAAGTCATCAGGCGGAGTTAGAACTTTAGACCAGTTGATTGACTACATGGATCTTGGCGTGACTCGTTCTGGTTGCTCGGCTACTGCCCAGGTTCTCGAAGAGTTCCAGGCAAAGGCTCAGTAGTTTGAATCCTCGGGATCTTTCTCGTCCGCACGTTTGGGAACCCAGCAAAGACGTTAGCGGCAGCCGAACGCTTTTGCTTTTGCACGGTTCGGGTGCAGATGAATTTGATCTACTTCCTTTGGGTAGAGCGCTGGACCCAAACGCTAACCTGCTTTCGCCGCGTGGGCTAAGAAAAAGTGATGGGGCGAACCGGTTTTTCAAGTTGCTAGAGCAAGACACCTACGACGAAAAAGAAGTGATTGATAATTCCGCAGAGTTGGCTGACTTTTTGTGGGCTGCCTCGGGGGAGTACGGCTTCAACCCAGACAACGTCTACGCGGTGGGTTTTTCTAACGGAGCGAATGCCTCTACCTCGCTGCTGCTGCTTCAGCCAGATTCAGTTCAAGGTGTGGTGGCGTTTGGAAACAACAAGGTTTTCGAAGACACCCCCTTCAAAAAGGGTTTACCAGACTTGACTGGCAAGCGGGTGTGGCTGGCCAATGGTGCCATTGACGAATACTCTCCCCAGTATCGGGTTGATAAGTTGATTGCCGAGTTCCGGCAGCTTGGCGCCCAGGTAGAGTTTTTGCTGCACCCCGGTGGTCACACGATTTCTAAAGACCACGTTCAGCAAATTCGCAGAGAACTTTCTTAACATTCCAATAGATATTCACCAATCGAAAGGTAATAAGTGGCTATTTCGCACAACCCAATCTTCAACCAGGCAATGTCAACCGGCGTAGAGGTTGCTCGCATTGATCAGTCTGCTGTTGACGCCGAGTTTGCAAAGATCACTTCTACTCCAAAGATGACCGTTGAAGGCACTGCCGGCAAGGTGTTTGGCATGTTCCTTGTGCTGCTAGCAGCCGCTGGAGTCACTTGGTTCTTTGGCCTTACCGGGCTGATGTTCCCGGCCATGTTGGTGGGTCTAGGTCTAGGCCTTTGGGCAACCTTCGGCAAGAAAGTGCGCCCAGGCGTGATCATTGCCTACGCCGCAGTCGAGGGTGTTTTCCTTGGTGGCATCACGTTGCTATTTGAGACCATGTATCCGGGCATTGCCCAGCAAGCCGTGCTGGCAACTCTTTGCACCGCCGGCGCGATGTTCGCGGCCTACCGTTTTGGCTGGATCAAAGTTAATGCGCGCTTCACTCGCGTAATGACCTTTGCGCTTATTGGCTACATGGCTTTTGGTTTGATCAATCTGCTGGTTGGCGTTTTCACCAACTCTGCCGGTGCCTACGGAAGCAGCTTTGGTTGGCTAATTGCTCTAGTTGGCGTGGGTCTTGCTGCCTTCACACTGAATCTAGATTTTGAGGCAATCATGGTTGGTTCGCGAGACGGTCTACCAGTTGAAAACGAATGGCGTGCAGCGTTTGGTTTGGTTTCATCGCTGATCTGGCTATACGTAGAGATCCTGCGCTTGCTTGCGATCTTCAACCGCGATTAACCACTGATTCCAAAGCTCTTTCAGGTCCCAGGCGTTCTCGGCCATTATTGAGACTCCTCTAACTCCGGTTCGCCTGGTCTTACCTGAAATAATTACCAGCTTCGTGTTGAACAATATGTGACTGCACCTGCTTTGCGCTTCGTCAAAGAAGGTTGCGTCACTGCATCCGGTTCCATCATCAAGAGTGATAAATACCACGCGCTTACCCGAGCGCATTGGGGGAGTCTGAGTTGCCACGCGAACGCCGGCCACCAAAACTTCTGATTTATTTCTTAAGCCAACCAGTTCGTTGCTATTGATGACGCCCATCTCATCTAGCATTGGCCGGTATTGCTCTAGCACGTGTTGGCTCACATCAAGATGCAAAATATCTAACTCATACTGAACTCGCTCGGTAATGCTCATATCTTGGTTGCCAGTAGGAAGCTGCTCTAAGTCACCAAAATTTAGCGTTGAGAAATCTAGGGTTGGCTGGTCTTCTCTGGCGGTTGGACGTTTCTTGATGGCATTGAGTTGGCGAACACGAGCCATCACGTCACCTCTGGTAAATACTTCACCGGCGCTAATGCCAGCAACCGAATCCAGTGCACCAACAAGCGCTAGGCGTTCCATTGTTCTTCTAGATGGTTTAGCCCTCAAATAGAAATCGGAAACATCTATAAAAGGCTGTTCGGCGATGATTCGTTCAACCTCTGCTTCACTGATTCCTTGGACCTCAGTCAGTGACATGCGAACGCCAAGTTTTTCTGCAGGCAGTTTTTCAACACGTATTTTTTCAACACGGTACTCATCGGTCGAGCAGTTCACATCAATTGGCAGCAGTTCCACGCCTAGGCGACGTGCCTCACTAAGCAGTAGCCTGCGCGGATACATGCCGGGATCGTGGGTGAATAGGCCGGCCATAAATTCGGCAGGGTGGTGAGTCTTGAGCCAGGCGCTTTGATAAGTGGGAAGCGCAAAGGCTGCACCGTGGGCTTTGCAGAATCCAAAACTGCTGAACCCCTCGAGGATTGACCAAACTCGATCAACTACCGCCTGAGAGTAGCCTCTGGCAGCGCACTGGGTTCTAAAAAACTTTTGCACCAGATGATTGGCGCGCGGATTCTCTAGCGATCTGCGCATCTCATCGGCTTTAGCTAGGCCACAGCCGGTCATGACATTCAATATGCGAATCACGTGCTCGTGAAAAATAACTACGCCCCAGGTTTCGCGCAGGATTGGCTCGAGGTCTTTATGAATGAAATCCGGTTTAGCAAAACCGTGTCTGCCATCAAGATAGGGGGCAATCATGTTGCCTTTCATTGGCCCCGGCCGAAACAGAGAAATCTGGATTGTTAGGTCGTTGAACTGAGTTGGTTGATGTTTGCCGGTTAGTTCGCGTTGACCTGGGCTTTCGATTTGAAAAATGCCAAGGGTGTTGGTGGTGCGAATTGCCTTGAAAGTTGCGGCGTCATCGCGGGCAACCGCATCAAGATCAAGTTCTTTGCCTGAAACTCTGGCTATCTCGCGAACGGCATATGCCATTGCGCTTTGCATTCGCACCCCAAGCACATCTAGCTTGAGCATGCCCATTGGGTCCATGTCGTCTTTATCAAACTGACTCATTGGTAGCCCCACTCCCGAGGGTTCTACCGGGGTGAGGTTAAGCAAACTGGCATCACCAAGAATTACTCCGCACGGATGCATTGATATGTGTCGGGGTAAGCGGTCTAGGCGCTCGGTGATATCAACCAGTAGGTTCATGCGGCGATCTTCTTCTACCGCAGCGGCAAATTCGGCCAATTCCGGTTTTGTGGCAATGGCTCCGCGAAAACTTCTTGCGCTGAAGCGCCACATGTTTTTGGCTATATTGTCTATTTCTTCGTCGTCTAATCCCAGGGCCAAGCCGGAGTCGCGCATTGCGCCACGACCTCGGTAGGTGCTCTGCATAGATAGCAGCGTGACTCTTTGGCTACCGTAGCGTTTGAAAATAGCCCGATAGATATCGTGACGCCTGGCCGATTCAACATCTATGTCTATGTCGGGCAAGCTGGAGCGCTCTGTGCTTAAAAATCTTTCGAACAGCAAATCGTGTTCGATTGGGTCAACTCCGCTGATGCCAAGCAGGTAATTAACCAGTGAACCCGCACCGGAGCCACGAGCCTGGCTGCGAATTTTCATATCTCGAATCATCTGCGCAACATCGGCAACGGTTAGAAAGTAAGTTGCAAAGCCAAGTTTGTTTATGGTGATTAGTTCTTGACCAAGTCTGTGCTGCACCTGCTGTAGCAGTTTGTCGTTTGCATCAGGGTAGTAGCGCTCAATGCCCGCGTGTGCCTTTTGCCACAAAACTTCAAATGGGTTTCCGGTAATGCCAAGAGCCGATTGCTCTGGCGTCTTTGGCTTACCCCAGCCACAATCATTTGGTGGATCTAGTCGACAGCGCTCGGCAAGTTTTGCGGTTACCTCAAATAGCTCCAGTGCTCGGCCGCGGTCTTCTGTAATTTCAATTGCCAGTGCCAGCATTTTTTGAGTTGGCTTCATCCAGGCTTGGGCGTTTGGTTGCTCTTCGAGTAGTCCAAGTGCTTCAAGGTGGCGAGCTGCGTCAAGCACATCGGCGGTGACCGCATCATCTGGTTCTAGATAGCGAACCGCATTGGTTAGCACTGCCGGAATTTTATTTGCATCGGCAAGTTCCACCATGCGCCTTGCCTGCAAACTAGAAAAAACACTGCCCGGTTGAGTTAGGTGGCTAACTATTTCAATTCCGAAGCTGCCCGGGTATTTAAATAGCCCATGCCAGTTTTCTAACAGAGCACTAGCCAGTTGGCGATTGCCGGCAACCACTTGACGCCCAACATCACTGTCTGGGCCAATCAGCAGGGTGCAGTTGCCGTTAGCCATTAACTCAGAGAGCATTCTTCGACCAATGCCGATATCTTTTTTGCTACCGAGTTTTGCGTTTGGATTAGAGGGCTTACGTTTTTCGTGGGCAACTGAAACTATTTTGCAAAGCGTTGCCCAGCCGGCGCCCTGGTTATTTCCGTGCGCCAAAATTACGCAGCGGCCAAGGCTTGAGCCATCATCATCAAAAATATTTAAATCAACACCGATAATTGGCGCCAGACCAAGTTGCAGGCAGGCGCCAATGTGCTTTACGGCACCATAGAGGCCGTCGCGATCGGTGATGGCTAAGGCACTGAAACCGGAGGCAAGCGCGGCCTCGGCCATTTGCTCTGGCCGAGTTACCCCGTAGTGCCCGGAGAAGGCAGAGGCAACGTGCAGGTGGGTGAAGTTGTTCATGGCTGCATTCAGTTGTTAGGCGAGTGATAGGTGCGCACCAGGCGCCACTCGTTTGGGGCAGGGTGCATTAGCTCCACGAAGCCAGCGTTGGTCTGCAGGCGCCACATTTCAACCTCAAGAACCTCTTTGCCAATGCCTCGCTGAACTCGGGAGGCCTCGGCCCACCACTGCCTGCGGCTAAACCAGCGCACCGGCTTTTCGAGTACCCGATAGCTGGCCCCCTGCCAGTTGAATTCCACCGGCTCGCCGGTTTGGTTGAGCGAAACCACTACATTGCCGCCCATTGGACCCCTCCAAATGATTATTTACAGTTATACACAGATTCGAACACTTGTTCGAATGTTAAGAGTGTATGGGGTAATGCCGACAAAGCAAATTCGAGTGTTTTATTGGGCGGAAATTGGCCCTAGAGGGGCAAAATCAAGCTGGCCGAGTTATTACTTACCTTGCCAACATCGGCGCCAACCTTGTAGAACTCCGCCTCACCGGCCACCACGTCTGAATCATTGCTAACCGCTGCCAAAAGGTCTTCATCACCCTCAATGTGCGGGTCAAGCCAAGCCTCAAAGGTGTCAGGAGATAGCAGCACGGGGTTGCGATCGTGAATGCGTGCCAGTTCCGGCGCGGTGTGCTTAGTCAACGTGGTTGCCGACAGTAGCCAGCGAGACGGGTCCTTGGCGTCTTTAGCCGGATCTGCCCACCATTCGTATAGGCCAGCCAGCGCAAACATGCCATCGGTTCCCGCTGTGATGTAAAAAGGCTGCTTGGTGCCATCTGCAGCTACGTGCCATTCGTAATAGCCAGAGGCCGGAATAACGCAGCGGCGACGAATAACCGAATCCTTGAAAGATGGCTTCTCTAAAATGCTCTCGATGCGCCCATTGATCAGCGGGGCATGTTCGGTAGGGCTCTTTGCCCACCTAGGCACCAGACCCCAACGGGCTGAGTGGATCTCGCGACTTAGTTCACCAAGGGGAGAGCCATCGGGCGCCTTCTCGAAAGCGCGATCCACAATTATGGCAATCGGCTGGGTAGGGGCCACGTTGTAGCTAATACCGGGTAGTTCGCCAATGATTTCATCAGCCTCAAAGATTGTTTGAATCTCACCCACCGCACGGGCAACTACAAAACGACCGCACATTGACTAACCTTCAAGACCCTTGAACTGTGCGGCTTTATCTTCTTCTACCATCTTCACGGCTGCCTTCTCCAAACGCTTCTTAGCGAAATGCACAATGGTCACGAAGACCAGGATGATTGCCACAAAGATAAGACCGCCAAACTTCAGGCTGCTACCAATTTGTTCATAGCTAGATTTAGCCAGGTAGCCAACACCTACGTATGCAGAGGCCCAGACAGCACAGGCCGCAAGTGTCCAGCGGATGAAGATGCGATAACGCATCTTGGTGGCGCCGGCAACCACAGGCACAAGAGAGTGCAGTACCGGTAAAAATCTGGAGATGGCAACAGCAAGGCCTCCGCGCGATTCGATAAATGCATCAGCCATGCGCCAGTTTTTCTCACCAATTTTCTGACCAAGCTTGCTTGCTCGAATGCGCTCGCCGAATAGACGGCCAATCCAGAAGCCAAAAGACTCTCCAAGCAAGGAACCAAGCAGCACGCAGCCGAGTAGCCAAAAGAAATCACCGATGTCTGCCACTCCAGTGGAAGCTACCAACACCACGGTATCGCCCGGCATTACCAAGCCAACGAATAGAGAAGTCTCGAGCATGATGGCGAGGCCAGCCAAGATATTGCGAAGAGCCGGGTCAACGCTTTGAACTGTGGTTAGCAGCCAATCAAGAATGTCATTCACGCGTCAATCTTCGCACCTGAGGACGAGAAAGGACACGACCGGCTGTCGTTGCGAAATCGTTACAAAAGGAGTAGAACGGAATTGGAAAATAAAAAAGTTTTCCAGAAAGCGAGCCCCAAATGCACGCGGCGATCCCAGCTGTGCTTGCCGAACTTAGCCCACTTGATCTATCACGTTGGCAATTCGGTCTGACTACGGTTTATCACTTCTTATTTGTGCCTCTCACAATTGGCATGGTCCTTTTGGTGGCCATCATGCAAACCGCATGGGTTCGCACGGGTAAAGACAAATACCTTCACATGACCAAGCTGTTTGGGAAAATTTTTCTAATCAACTTTGCTATGGGTGTGGTCACCGGTATCGTTCAAGAATTCCAGTTTGGTATGAATTGGTCTGACTATTCCAGATTTGTTGGAGACGTCTTTGGTGCTCCTCTGGCAATGGAAGGGCTTCTCGCGTTTTTCTTTGAAGCAACCTTTATTGGGCTTTGGATTTTTGGCTGGGGGCGACTTTCAAAAAAGGTTCACCTGGCAACTATTTGGATGACCGCGTTGGGAGTATTACTCTCGGCATACTTCATTTTGGCTGCTAATGCTTTTATGCAGAATCCAGTTGGCTTCGTTGTCAATGAAGAAAAGAACCGTGCCGAACTAACTGACATTGGTGCAGTTCTGACAAACATTGTGGCGCTGAACCAGTTTCCGCACACTGTCACTGCGTCAATTATGTTTGCAGGTGCAGTTATCGCATCCGTTGCCGCGTATCACCTCAAGCGAAACCAACAAGTTGCCACAATGACCACTTCACTTAAATTTGGACTTTGGTCTGTAATCGTAGGTGGAATTGGAACGGCGCTTAGCGGTGATGGGCTAGGACTTGCAATGGTGCAAACCCAACCAATGAAGATGGCTGCCGCTGAAGCGTTGTACAACACTTCAGCTCCAGCTTCATTCTCCTTGTTCACATTAGGAACTCCAGATGGCAAGAGTGAGTTGTTTTCAATTCGTATTCCAAATTTGCTCTCCTTCCTTTCAACTCACACATTAGATGGTGAAGTAGAGGGCCTAAATGATTTGCAGGCTCAGTACGTTGCCGCATATGGACCGGGCGACTACATGCCGGTCATTTGGATCACCTATTGGGCCTTCCGTTGGATGATTGCACTTGGCGCACTGTCATTCCTCGTTGCTGTGGTTGGTCTTTGGATGACTCGCAAGGGCACTCTATCTGTTCCTAAGTGGGCCTGGAATGTTGCCATCTGGTCAGCACCTGTTCCAGTTCTAGGAATCTCACTTGGCTGGATGTTCACTGAAATGGGTAGACAGCCTTGGATAGTTTTCAAACTAATGAAAACAGCAGATGCAGTTTCGCCAGGAATCAATGGAGTTGACGTACTAATTTCACTGATTGTGTTTACTGCAATTTATGGAATTTTGGCAGTAGTAGAAATCAAGCTGCTATTAGCAGCGGCACAGAAAGGCATCGATGATTCTGAAACTTCAGATACGAAGCCTGAAGATGTCGACAAACTAGCTGTGGCTTACTAAGAGAGGGAAGGAGAACACAAATGCAACTTAATGAAATTTGGTTCCTGATTGTTGGATTCTTATTCATCGGCTACTTCGTATTGGATGGCTTTGATTTTGGCGTTGGCATGTCTCTGCCTTTTCTAGGTAAAGACGACACTGATCGCCGAGTGCTTATTAATACCATTGGTCCAGTTTGGGACCTCAACGAAACCTGGGTAATTGTTGCTGGAGCAAGTCTCTTTGCAGCGTTTCCCGAATGGTACGCATCTCTGTTCAGCGGTTTCTACCTACCATTGCTGCTTATTCTGGCGGCCTTGATTGCTCGAGGTGTTGCATTCGAGTATCGCGGCAAAGGCCACACGATTGGCGCCAACGAGGTCAGATGGAAAGCAACCTTTGACTGGATGATTGTGATTGGCTCTGCCTTACCTGCGCTTTTGTGGGGCGTTGCGTTTGCAAACATAGTCCAAGGTGTTCCGTTGAACGCCGATCACATTTACACCGGCAATCTATTTACATTGTTGAACCCTTATGGCCTTCTCGGCGGTCTAGTAACCCTCACATTGTTCTGGACCCACGGTTTAATGTTTATCGCTCTAAAGACTGAAGGCGATATCAAAGAACGAGCCAGCAAACTAGGTACTAAAGTCGGCATAGCCACAACCTTGTTGGCGGCAACGTTCTTAATTTGGACTTTGGTAGCTCACTTCAGTGTTTTGGGATTCATATTGTCGGCAATAGCGGCTGCCACTTTGATAGCTGGGTTGGCAGCCAATTTCTTCAAGCGTGAAGGAATCGCTTTCTTTCTAATCGTGATCACAATAATCACAGCAGTAGGAAGCTTGTTTGCAGCACTATTCCCTAATGTGTTCCCATCTACCACCGATTTAGCCTTTAGTCTGACAATTGACAATGCATCATCAAGTCAGTACACACTAACTGTTATGACTTGGGTTGCCGTGTTCATGATTCCGCTAGTGCTGCTCTACCAGGGTTGGACATACTGGGTATTCCGAAACCGCATTAGCCGCAAATCCATACCGGCTGGCGCTCACTAAGCAATAGGGGATTTATCAAACCGTTAGACCCTCGGTTACTACGAGAAGCAAGAGCGGCCCGCTGGTTCATCGCCAGCGTGGTCGCTCTTGCGACTTTGGGTACATTTGCGACAGCAGTGATCGCATGGCAACTCTCGCTACTAATAACAAATACTTTTATTGAGGGTTCATCGATCAATTCCAGTTGGAACAGTGTTCTTATTGCCGGCTTCGCTGGCATTTTCAAAGCACTGGTGATCTGGTTGCAGGAATTTGTTAGCAGCCGAGCTGCCGTTCAAGTGAAAATCGAGCTTCGCGGAAAGCTGTTCAAATCAATTGGCCAATTAGGTCTGAATTGGTTAAATAAAAACAGTATCGCCGAAATTAATTTGTTGGCAACTACCGGTCTTGATGCACTGGAGCCGTATTTTGCAAAATATTTACCACAGCTTATTTACACCGCACTGGTCACTCCTGCTTTAGTAATTTTGGTGTGGTCGCAAGATCAGCTAAGTGCAATTACACTCGTTGCGACGTTGCCACTTATTCCAATATTTATGATTCTAATTGGTTGGGCTACAAGTAGCATTCAACAGCAACAATTGGATTCACTCACAAAACTAACTCAACACTTTCTTGAAGTTCTCAGAGGGTTGCCAACGTTGAGAATTTTCAATCGTGCTAAATCTCAAGTCCAAATAATTGGTGAGGTTAGCGATCAGTATCGAATCAAGACCATGAAAGTATTGCGCGTGACTTTCTTGTCAGGCTTTGCTTTAGAGCTCCTGGCTAGTTTGTCTGTGGCGCTGATTGCCGTTTCAATCGGCCTAAGGCTTGTAGATGGCCGAATATCGTTATTAGTTGGGCTATTCGTGTTACTGCTTGCACCAGAGGTATATCTTCCAATTAGGCAGGTTGGTGCAAACTTTCACGCTGCTGCAGAAGGCGCAACGGCATCCCAAAAGGTTCTGGACATAATTGATGAAGCCAACCGTTCACAACCGCAAACCGTGATGCCACAAAGCACGTCAACACAAATGGAGTTCAAGTCGTCCAATTTCAACGTGATTACCGGCGTATCGGGTTCTGGAAAATCAACGATTTTTAGGAGTCTGCTGGGCTTTGACGGTTCTGCACCTACCTTTAAATTTAACGATGTTGCCTGGATGCCTCAAAAAACTTTCCTTTTCAACGGCACGGTGTGCGAAAACATCATCGGCAGTGATGTTGTAGATGAAAACGCCTTATCGCTTGCCCTTACCTACGCTGCATTGGATGATTTGAAACTAGAGGATCAAGTTGGTGAGGATTCAGCGCGCATATCCGGTGGCCAAGCTCAGAGAATATCATTGGCGAGAGCGTTTTACAGAGCCCTAACATTAAAAACTCAGTATTTACTTTTCGATGAACCTGTATCGTCACTCGATGATTCACGAGGGCAGCAGGTCGTTCAGTCCCTCAAGGAATTTGCAAAAAGTGGCGCAACTGTGGTGGCTATTTCGCATCAGAGGTATCTGATAGACGCTGCAGATTACGTTTTTGAGGTATCAAGTGCGTGATGAAATAGAAATCGGTCTACCAAGAACAAGGTTATTTGGTCTTGGTTTGGTTGTTAGTGCCCTTCAAGGTTTGTCGGCTGTGGCCTTGCTAGCGGCTTCTGCGTGGCTCATCTCGCGAGCTGCAGAGCAACCTCCGGTTATGTACCTCATGATTGCAGTGGTAGGCGTTAGAGGGTTTGCGCTTGGTAGAGCAGGGTTTAGGTACGGTGAGCGATTACTACTTCACGAAGCAGCCTTTAGAAAGATCTCTGAGACTAGGCCTAGGATTTTTGAAAAACTTATTCCATTTATGCCTGCCGGTCTTGGGGCCCAAAAGCGCGGGGACACAATCACCAGAGTTGGTGCCGATGTCGATGAACTACAGAATCTGCCACTCAGGGTAATTTCGCCTATCGTCCAATCCACCTTGGTATCGGTGTTCTCTGTCATTGGGCTGGGATTTTTACTGCCTAGCGTGGCACTTGCTTTGCTGCTTTTCTTGCTTGCTGCATTCTTTGTTGCTATGCCGCTGTCGGGATATATCAGCAAGGTCTCAGATCTAGAGCGGGCATCTGTAAATGCAAAGCTTGCATCTCAATCGATTGAGCTGCTTGAGCATCTAGATGTTCTCACCGCATATGGTTGGCTTTCGCCTAAATTGAAGAATCTTTCGGAAACCGATGAGGTTTTGAACCGTATCAATAAGCGTAAATCTGTTGGCATTGGCGTTGGTCAGGCAATGTTTTCGCTATTAGCAACTGCTGCCACATTGGTCAGCGCATTGATTGGAGCCCAATCGGTTTCTAATTTTGAATTATCCGGTGTTCTATTGGCACTTATTACATTGATTCCGATGGCTGTATTTGATGTTCTGTCTAATGCTCAGCCAGCCGTATCTGCATTTAGGGCTTATAAGTCAAGTGCCAAAAGAATTTTGCAGTTGCAGAACATGCAGCTTCCTGTGGTGTTGCGGCCCGGGTTTGGCAACCAAAACATCAGTCATTTCAAGAATTTGAATTTGATAGAGGCAGAAGTTTCGTACCCAGAATCAGAACCAGTCCTGCAAGATTTTAATTTTGAGCTCAACGCAGGTGAAACGATAGCGATTCAAGGGCAAAGCGGCTCCGGCAAAACCACAATTGCATTGGCCTTACTGAGGTTCTTAGACCTCAGCTCTGGTAGCTACCAAATCAATGGCTATGACGTCGCAGAATATTCGGAGTCTGGCATTCGGAAGACAATCGGTTTAGTTGAGCAAGATCCGAAAATTTTCCTTGGAAACGTTAGGGCAAATTTACTAATCGCAGACCCTGGGGCGAGCGATGTCGAGCTATGGAACATTTTGGACCGGGTGGGTCTAAAAACACTATTTGCTGATCGCCAAGGCTTAGACACGGAACTAGGTGAACGCGGAGTACTTATCTCTGGAGGTGAAGCCCAGCGCCTGGCACTTGCTCGAGCATTGCTGGCTGACTTTGAAGTATTGGTGCTTGACGAACCCACGGCAAACGTAGATCAAAATTCTGCGTTCGATTTAGTTTCAGATTTATTAGCGGCAGCTAAATTTAACTCAAAGAGAGCCATCGTGCTAATTACTCATGATGTTGAATTGGCAAAGCTCGCAGATAAAATCCAGGTGGTTTAGGGCGCTATTCAATGCTTGCCGAGAGCATTCGCATTCGCTTATTGAAGGCATCGAGGTGCCTTGGTGCACCTACCGGACCACCAAGATCTATCCATTGGTCTACCGCGCGAATGCCGTGCAATGAGCTCAGCGCCCATATCTCGAGATCTACAAGATCAGCGGGCTTCACCTTTTCAGTGCGAGTTTGTAGACCCATGGATTCAGCAATAGCAAAAACCTCCTGCCTGGTAATGCTTGGAATCCAATCAAATTCAGTGCCGGGAGCGCAAAGCACATCGTCTCTAAACCAAACCAAAGAACTTAGTGCACCCTCAATGATGAAGCC
>JAHEGM010000039.1 GCA_024645105.1 Rhodoluna sp. | reverse complement strand
TGGCTGGGGGATTTTTCGTTACTTTGCCGAAGTTGAATCTCGAATCACAAGTTCGGGTTGGAATTCAATGTGGCGCACTCTTGGCTTTGCATCTCCGTCTTCAGCAATTGCCAAAAGCAACTCCACAGCCTTGGTACCCATCTCATGGGTTGGCTGTCTAATTGAAGTTAATGCCACAAGGGCTGTGGATGCGTAAGCGATATCGTCGTAACCAATCAGGCTCAGTTCTTTTGGAATGCTCATGCCTTCGGGTTTTAGGCAGACCTGCATGACACCCAAGGCCACCAAATCGTTTGCGGCAAAAACAGCATCTGGTCTTTTGGTTTTCGGCCGGGCAATTATTTGCTCACCGGCCGCGCGACCCTCTAATACGGTGAGGCTCTTGCAATCAATAACCTCTAGAGAAATACCCAACTGTTCGGCAACTGCTTTTTGCGCACCCTTTAGACGATCACTAACCTGCTGAATGGACATTGGCCCGCCAGCAAAAACTATTTTCTTTCTTCCTATTTCAATGAGGTGCTTTACTGCCATGTATCCGCCGGCCACGTCATCTACCGATACGGATGAAAAGTTTTTGTCTTTTGATTTACGGTCCACAAGCACAATTGGAGTTCCACGATCGCGAGCTTTTTTGAACGGCTCAAGGTCATCACTTACCGGAGTCACCAGCACGCCGTGAACTCGCTGTTCCTCAAACAAGCTCAACATGGCAAGTTCTCGTTCGGCAATTTCATCGGAGTTGGCTAGCAGCACGCTCATGTTGAACTCTTGCGCGGCATCTTCGGCCCCGCGTGCCAGATCAGTGAAGAAGGGGTTTCGCACATCAAGCACCACAAGGCCGATTGATCTGCTCTTGCCGGCGCGGAGCTGGCGAGCGGCGTCATTTCTAACAAAGCCCAATTTGTCGATCGCTGCCTGAACCTTGGTCACGGTTTTTTCGGCAACCTTGTTGGGGGTGTTCAAAACGTTTGAAACCGTGCCCACCGATACGCCGGCGGCCTTGGCCACATCTCTAACGCTGATCGCCATTTTTCCCCTGAAAGTCTCGCCGTTCAATTGAACGTTCAATCAACCCTAGCTTCGAATTGTAACGATTCAACTACAAACCGGACAAACCTGTTTTTTGAACAGATTCAACGAATAGATTATGGGTACACAAATTGAAACGATTCACAAAACAACGGAGTTTTAGCGATGGCACCTAACCAGAAAGCAGTTCTGGAGATGCGCGATGCCGCCAAGGCATTCGGTGGCGTTCAGGCCCTGAAGGGTGCCGAGCTCACTTTGTACCCAGGTGAGATACATGCACTGCTGGGTGAGAACGGCGCCGGTAAGTCAACTCTGCTAAAGGCTCTTGCTGGTGTTCACAAGATTGATTCAGGTTCAATTACCTTGAATGGCAAGCAGTTTGAGCAGGGTAGTACCAGAGCGGCTCGAGACCAAGGCATTGCCGTTATCTACCAAGAGCCAAGTCTGTTTCCTGATCTAACCCTTGCCGAGAACGTATTTGTTGGTCGTCAACTACAAAAAGGTAAGACCGTTGACTGGCAGGGCATGGAAAAAGAGTCAAGAAAGCTTTTTGAACAACTTGGTGTGAACCTAGATCCAACCATCAGAGCCCGTGGGCTTTCAATCGCAGATCAGCAAATCGTTGAAATTGCAAAGGCGCTGTCTACTCAGGCAACTGTCATTGTGATGGACGAACCAACAGCGGCGTTGTCATCCAAAGAAGTTGACCGCCTCTTCAAGGTGGCGCGCAACCTAGAGGCGCAGAATTGTGCAGTTGTATTTGTCAGCCACCGTCTAGACGAGGTTTTTGCGCTCTGTTCACGAATCACAGTTATGCGCGATGGCGCAACTGTAGGTTCAGCGCCAACCTCTGAAATGAACGAGGCAAAAGTAATCAAGCTCATGGTTGGGCGTGAAATTTCAGAACTTTATCCAAAACTTGAAGCGAAACTGGGCGAGGTTGTTCTTAAGGTGGAGGACCTAGGCCTAGCTGGCCAGTTTGCAAACATAAATTTTGAAGTGCGTGCAGGTGAAATCGTTGGCCTGGCCGGTTTGGTTGGTTCGGGTCGCTCCGAGGTAGTCAGAGCGATTTTTGGAATTGATAAGTATGACAAAGGTTCTGTCTGGTTAAACGGCAAAAAATTAAAGCCAGGCAACCCTTCGGCTCATATGGTGGCCGGCATGGCACTAGTGCCTGAAGACAGAAGGCAACAAGGTTTGTTTATGTCTTCTTCTATTAATAAAAACTCCGCTGTGACCATGCTGAAGCGAATTTCAAAACTATTTATTGTGCGTCAAAAAGATGAAGGCAAACTAGCTTCAGACTGGGGCAAGATTCTTCAGCTCAAGTACGCAACCGGGCATGACCCTGTTGATCGACTATCTGGTGGAAACCAGCAGAAGGTTGTACTTGCCAAATGGCTTGCCACAGAGCCTAAGTTGCTAATTGTTGATGAACCAACCCGCGGAATTGACGTTGGTACAAAGTCAGAGGTTCACAGATTGCTTTCACAAAAGGCGCAAGAGGGCATGGCAATCGTAATGGTTTCTTCTGAACTACCCGAGGTCATGGGAATGGCCGATCGAATCCTAGTCATGCGCGAAGGTCGCATGGTTGGTGAATTTGATCGAAAGCAGGCAACTGCAGAAAAGATAATTGCGGTCGCGACAGGAGCATCGGGTAAATGAAGAACTTAATTCAAAAGACCCTAAAGGTCCGTGAAATACCAGTATTTCTTGGGCTGCTAATTGTTGTACTAATTACCGGAACCGCGAATCCAGCCTTCTTCACATTGTCTGGTTTTCAGGACATCACACTGGGTGTTGCTGTTGTTGCAACCCTGGCGGTTGCTCAAACGCTAGTAATCGTGATGAAGCACATTGACCTTTCTGTAGGTTCAACAATTGGTTTCTCGGCCTACCTAATTGGTGACGCGTCTTCAAAGGGTCATGGTTTCTGGTACTGCATGGCATTGGCGCTTGGGCTTGGCCTAGTGGTTGGAGCCGTCAACGGCTACCTAGTTGCTTACCTAAAACTTCCGAGCCTGGTTGTAACTCTTGCAACTCTTTACATTGTGCGTGGCTTGTTCAATGAGATTGCCGGTGGAAACACGATCACAGAAGACATGGTTCCGAAAGCAATTAACTTTATGGGTCTGAATACGTTCTTCGGAATCCCTTATCTATTTTTGGTTGCAGTGATTTTGATGTTGGTAGTGGGTTTCATTATGAAGCGCCTGCGACCAGCACGAGACCTATATGCAATCGGTTCAAATCTTGCAGCTGCTGAGCTTGTAGGTATTCCTGTCGCGCGCAGAGTGTTTTTGGCCTTCCTCGCAACCGGAGCAGTAAGCGGACTCGCAGGTGCGGTATTGCTAGCTCGTTTTAACACTGCGGCCGCGAATTCAGGCAACGGTCTAGAACTCAGTGTGGTTGCAGCCTGCGTTGTGGGTGGTGTTGCTATTGCCGGTGGTATAGGTACCGTTTACGGCGCCGTTATTGGCGCGGTTTTGCTACAGGCAATCACCATGGCGCTAGGCGCTCTTGGTGTGCCTCAGTTCTGGCAGCTAACTGTGAATGGCATTCTGCTTATTGCCGCGATTTCGCTTGATAGGTACCTATCAACACGAGTCAAGCCAACCTCGATCATGGGAACAAACTGATGAAAAAATTCACATTCGGCTGGGACCATGGGGTCACGATTTTCCTTGTATTGACCGTTGTGCTTGGAGGATTTATCTCTGAATACTTCGCGACGATTGACAACCTGAGTTTTGTTATCCAGGACATCGCGGAGATTGCAATTATTGCCTTGGCTATGAGTTACCTGATCATCGCTGGGGAGATAGATCTCTCGGTCGCATCAATCCTCAGCCTTAGCAGCGCAACTATCGGTTTTCTGTTCAGAAATGGAACTTCTTTTGAGATGGCCATAGTGGGCGGCCTAATCGTTGGATTACTTTGCGGGCTACTAAACGGCTACTTGGTTACCGTCATTGGGTTACCTTCGCTCGCGGTGACAATCGGAACCTTGGCGCTTTTCCGTGGCCTTTGCTACGCGTTACTCGGTAATGAGCCAGTGAATGAACTTCCTGAAAACTGGATTGTTCTTGGCTATGAAAACATCCCAGGTACCTTCCTGCCTTGGTCAACGATTCCTTTGGTGATTCTTGCCGCAATCGCCTGGATTGTTTTGCACTACACACGTATTGGTCGCTGGACTTTTGCTATTGGTATCAATGCAGAGGCCGCGAAATTTAGTGGAATTCCAGTTGCGCGAATGAAACTTGGTTTATTCGCGATGACTGGATTGATGTCTGGTGTTGCAGGTGTGGTTTACACGCTTCGCTTCGCGAGTGCATCACCAGATGGAGCTGTTGGCTATGAACTAGGTGTCATTGCTGCTGTTCTGTTCGGCGGAGTATCGATTGCAGGCGGAATAGGAACCCTTTGGGGTGTCTTGGCCGCTGTCTTTGCACTGGGGGCAATTCGCTCAGTGCTGCAATTGATAGATTTCTCCGCCAACGCACTACTCATAGTGAGTGGCGCATTGCTCCTAATTTCAGTTGTAGTACCTCGTGCAATTGAAATAGCTCAAAGTCGACGCAAATCGACCTTTGTAACAAACAAATAAGAAACCCTCAAAGGAGAGTAATAATGCAAAAGAAATTCGCAAGCGTTGCTGCAGCAGTAGCAATTGTTGGTGCTCTTGTTGCTTCATCAGTAGCTCCAGCAAACGCAGCAGTACCAGGCATTAAGACCGGTCTGAAGATCGCGATTATGCCTAAGGCAGTTAATATCGGTTATTTCACCGCTTGGAACAAGGGTGCACAGACTGCATGTAAAGAAATCGGCGCAAAGTGCACCTATGTTGGTCCTACTGAAGCCACTGGCCCAGCCCAGGTACAGTTCATCAACAAGATCATCCAGCAGAAGTACGACGTTCTAGTTATTTCTGCTGCAGACCAGAACGCAATCGTTCCGTCATTGAGGAAGGCAAAGGCAGCGGGCATCACTGTTGTAACTTCTGACGCTGACGTTGCAGCAGCTTCTGCTTCTGCACGCGTTGTTTCTGTTCTTCCTGCCGCTTCAGCGCGTATTGGTACAGCAGAGGTTGACTGGATCGCTGAAGCTGTGGGCAAGAAGGGCTCAATTGCAGTTCTTTCAGCAGCAGCTACTGCCGCAAACCAGAATGCATGGATCGCAGCTATGGGTCCTTACCTAACCTCTAAGTACCCAGACATGAAGTGGGTTGGCGGAACCGTTGACAAGTCAGTCTTCTACGGTGACGACGACGCAACCAAATCAACTGCCCAGTTCGCAGCAATCTTGTCTCAGTACCCTGACGTTGCCGGAATCATTTCACCAACCACCGTTGGTGTTCTAGCGGCAGCCATTGAGAAGAAGGCAAAGAACGCAAAGGTAAAGGTAACTGGTCTTGGTCTTCCAAGCCAGATGGCTCCTTACATTGAAGATGGAACCGTTGAGAAGGTTGGTCTATGGAACCCGATCGACCTTGGTTACGTAGCTGTTTACGCAGCTGCCCGTGCCAAAAGCAAGTCTTTCACCGGCAAGGTTGGCTCATCATTCAAGGCTGGTAAGAAGACTTACAAGGTAACCGCAGGTGGTATTGCCTACCTAGGTGACCCTTTCACCTTCACCAAGGCAAACATCGCAACATTCAAGAAGATCTACTAAGCCCTAACGGCTATGTAGTTTCATCCATGGAAACGCTGTGGTGGGTGGCAACACCCACCACAGCTCACCAGGAAAAAAAGAAAGGAGAGAGCAAATGCAAAGAGTTGGATTCAGACTGCAGTTGGTAGCAGATCGTCTTGACGAGTATGTAGAACACCACAAAAACGTTTGGCCAGAAATGCAAGCCGCTCTCACCGAAACCGGTTGGCACAATTATTCGTTGTTCCTTGACCGCACCGATGCAACATTATTTGGGTATTTCGAAACCCCAGATTTGCAGGCCGCCCTCGATGGCATGGCTAGCAAAGACGTCAACGATCGTTGGCAAGCACTAATGGGCGACTTCTTTGTTGCCCTTGAAGGTCGTCGCCCAGATGAGGGCTTCCTTCAACTAGAACACATCTTCTACCTGCCATAGGGCAGCTGCAACATTTATAAATTTACGCATTTTATTAATAGAGACAAAGGTGACTCAAATGGCAATCAGCGAAAAAGAATTGTTCGCAAAACTCAGCGATCAGGCAATTGAGCTGCCTTCATGGGCGTTCGGTAACTCTGGCACCCGCTTCCGCGTATTTGGCTCACCTGGTGTGCCACGTGACCCATTTGAAAAGATTGCCGACGCCGCTCAGGTTCACAAGTTCTCAGGCATTGCGCCAACCGTGGCCCTGCACTACCCATGGGACAAGGTTGACTCATTCGCAGATCTTCGCAAGCACGCCAATGACCTTGGCGTTGAGCTTGGCACCATAAACTCAAACACCTTCCAAGACGAAGAGTACAAACTAGGTTCGCTAGCGCACCGTGACCCAAAGGTTCGCCAGCGCGCGATTGACCACCACTTTGACTGCATTGATGTCATGCACGAGACTGGTTCTCGCGATCTAAAGATTTGGTTGGCCGATGGCTCTAACTACCCAGGCCAAGATGACCTGCGTGCCCGCCAAGATAATCTTGCCGATTCACTGGCCAAGATCTACGCACGCATTGGTGACAACCAGCGCCTCGTGCTTGAGTACAAGTTCTTTGAGCCAGCTTTCTATCACACAGATGTTCCTGACTGGGGAACCTCGTACGCTCAGGTGAGCGCACTGGGCGAAAAGGCTGTTGTTTGTTTAGACACCGGTCACCACGCACCGGGAACCAACATTGAGTTCATCGTGATGCAGTTGCTTCGCCTTGGCAAGCTTGGCTCATTTGACTTCAACTCACGCTTCTACGCAGACGATGACCTAATCGTTGGCGCTGCAGACCCGTTCCAGTTGTTCCGCATCATGTACGAGGTAATTCGCGGTGGTGGTTACGGTGGCGACTCAGGTGTTGCATTCATGCTTGACCAGTGCCACAACATTGAAGACAAGATTCCGGGTCAACTCCGCAGCGTGATTAACGTTCAGGCAATGACCGCACGCGCTTTGCTGGTAGACACTGAAGCGCTAGACAAAGCCCAGCGCGCGGGTGATGTGCTTGGTGCCAACGACATTTTCATGAATGCCTTCTACACCGATGTTCGCCCTGTGCTTGCAGCATGGCGCGAATCAAAGGGCTTGGCTGCAGACCCGATTGCCGCATTCAACGCATCGGGTTATCTAAAGACAATCGCTACCGACCGCGTTGGCGGCAAGCAGGCAGGCTGGGGCGCTTAAGAATGGCATCACGCAAGACAAACAAGACCGTCGAAGAGCTGCTCACCAGAAGTAACAAACTTGGCAGTAACCCAAAGTTCACCAACTACGCAGGTGGCAACACCTCAGCTAAGGGCATGGGCATTGACCCTGCCACAGGTAAGAAGATTGAACTTCTTTGGGTAAAGGGCTCCGGTGGCGACCTTGGCACTCTTACCGAATCTGGTCTTGCTGTTTTGCAGCTAGACCGCGTTCGTGCCCTGCAAAACATTTACCCGGGTCTTGATCGTGAAGACGAAATGGTTGCTGCCTTTGACTACTGCCTACATGGCCGTGGTGGCGCTGCGCCTTCAATTGACACCGCAATGCACGCTCTCGTTGACGCAAACCACGTAGATCATCTTCACCCAGACAGCGGAATTGCCATTGCAACTGCCAAGGATGGCAAGGCGCTAACTTCAAAGATCTTTGGTGACAAAGTAGTTTGGGTTCCTTGGCGCCGCCCTGGCTTTCAGCTTGGTCTAGACATTGCAGCAATCAAGTCAAAGAACCCAAAGGCAATCGGCTGCATTCTTGGTGGCCACGGAATCACCGCTTGGGGTGACACCTCAGCCCAGGCTGAGAAGAACTCAACCTTCATCATCAAGACTGCCGAGACTTACATCAACAGCAAGGGCATCAAGAAGCCATTCGGCGAGAAGGTTGCAAAGTTTGCAGCACTAAAGCCAGCTGCTCGTAGGGCACGTGCTGCGGAGATCGCGGCATACATTCGCGGAATCGCATCAACTGATAAGCCTCAGGTGGGGCACTTTGATGACTCCGATGCCGTTCTTGAATTCATGGCAAGTGCCAAGCTAGGCAAGTTGGCTGCACTTGGTACAAGTTGCCCAGATCACTTCTTGCGAACCAAGGTAAAGCCAATGGTCTTGGATTTACCGGGGGATGCAGACCTCGAAAAAGTTAAAGCACGTCTAACGGTTTTGCACGAAAAGTATCGCGCAGACTATGCGGCTTACTACAAGAAGTACGCAACCAAGAATTCTCCTGCAATGCGTGGAGCAGACCCTGCCATCGTTCTCATTCCGGGCGTTGGCATGTTCTCGTTTGGTGCAAACAAACAAACCGCTCGTGTTGCCGGAGAGTTTTACATCAATGCAATCAATGTGATGCGCGGTGCAGAGGCAATCTCTTCTTACTCACCAATAAGCGATGCCGAGAAGTTCAATATTGAGTACTGGTCACTTGAAGAGGCAAAGTTACAGCGAATGCCAAAGCCTAAGCCGCTTGCCACACGAGTTGCGTTTGTAACCGGTGCCGGAAGCGGAATTGGTAAGGCAATCGCGGAACGCATTGTTACCGAAGGTGGCTGTGTTGTAATTGCCGACCTAAATCTAACCGCGGCTAAAGAAGTAGCAGCAAGCCTTGGTCGCGATAACGCAGTTGCCGTGAGCATTGATGTGACCAGTGAGTCAGCAATCAAACAGGCCCTAGCAGAGGCAGTTCTTGCCTTTGGCGGTGTAGACCTGATTGTGAACAACGCCGGCCTTTCAATTTCAAAGCCATTGCTAGAGACAACTCAGCGCGACTGGGATCTACAGCACGATGTAATGGCCCGCGGCTCGTTCCTGGTTTCTCGCGAAGCCACCCGCATCTTGCTAGATCAAAAGCTTGGCGGAGACATCATTTACATCTCTTCAAAGAACAGCGTCTTTGCTGGACCTAACAACATTGCCTATTCGGCAACCAAGGCAGACCAGGCCCACCAGGTGCGTTTGCTGGCAGCAGAGCTTGGTGAGCACGGCATTCGCGTGAACGGCATCAACCCAGATGGCGTGGTTCGCGGCTCTGGCATTTTTGCCAAGGGCTGGGGCGCTTCACGCGCCAAGGTTTACGGCGTAAAAGAAGAAGACCTAGGTAAGTTCTACGCGCAGCGCACTCTACTAAAGCGTGAGGTAGTTCCAGAGAATGTTGCCAATGCAGTGATTGCTCTAACCGCTGGCGAGCTAAGCCACACTACCGGTTTGCACATTCCAGTTGATGCTGGTGTTGCTGCCGCGTTTATCCGATAGGTCTAGAAACAATGTCTGGCGCTATCTTTGGTGCGATTGATCTGGGTGCATCCAGCGGTCGTGTCATGGCTGGCGTCTTCAGCGACGGCGGGCTTGAGCTAGTTGAGATTGCTAGGTTTCCAAATGGGCCGGTTGAAAAAAATGGGTCTTTATTCTGGGATTTTGAGGCGCTATTCAAAGCAATAAAAGCTGGCCTAAACCAACTTGGCGAGTATGCCGCCGCACGCGAATCAAATATCGTGAGCATTGGTATTGATACCTGGGCAGTTGATTACGGGCTACTTGATGATGCGGGTAATCTCTTGGCAACCCCAAGGCATTACCGTGATGAGCGAAACCTCTTGGGTGTGAGTGCAGTACACGGGCTCGTAGCGCAAGAAGATCTCTACCAAGAAAACGGTTTGCAGTTTTTGCCGTTCAACACTCTCTATCAACTTGCCGCCGAGCAGTTGCAAAATGCAGAGCTGCTGCAAAAAGCAAAAACAATGCTTCTAATTCCTGACCTGATTGCATTTTTGCTAACGGGTCAAAAAAGGGCAGAGGTTACTAATGCCTCAACCACCGGACTGCTTGACGTGCACAGCCACAAATGGAATCTTGAACTTTGTAAAAAACTAAATATGCCGATTGAGATTTTGCCTGAACTTATTCAGCCCGGCGAAACTTACGGAATCTTAAACAACGCAGAAGTAAATCACCCCGCACTTGATGGAACAAAGATTGTTGCGGTTGCATCGCATGACACTGCCTCTGCGGTTCTTGCGGTGCCAAATCTTGACGAGCACGGTGCCTATCTTTCAAGCGGCACCTGGAGCCTGATTGGCGTAGAAACTGATGCACCGGTATTGAACGACAACGCCTCGAAGGCAAACTTCACCAATGAGCTTGGAGTTGCATCAAAAACCCGATTCTTGAAAAACATCAGCGGTCTATGGTTGATTCAAGAAAGCATCAGAGCCTGGAACGAATCGGGCAATCACCTCACTGTGGCAGAGCTGGTCGAAGACGCTAGAAAATCCACCACCTCGGCACGCATTGATGTCAGTGACCCTGAATTTGCGGCCCCGGGTAACATGCCAGCGCGAGTGCAGGTTCACGTCACCAGAAACGGCGGCATTGCGCCGCAAACCCCTGCAGATATCGCCAGATGTATTTTTGAATCTCTTGCCGATGCCTATGCCAAGGCACTTGCCGAAATTGAGTTGGCAACTGGGCGCAAGGTGAAGAAACTAAACATTGTTGGCGGTGGCAGCCAGAACACCTTGCTAAGTCAACTAGCTGCAGATCGCTGCGGAGTAGAAGTTTTGGCAGGTCCGGTTGAGGCCACCGCTATCGGCAACCTAATTGCCCAGGCGCAAAATCATTTCACCAGCCTTGGCGGTTTTGACCTTAAGACTCTTACCGGCCAGCGGGCGTTCATAAACCACAACTTTGCACCAACCCAATACCTACCAAGTAAGGAATCAAATGGGAAACATTAAACGCCGCGTACCAAATCCAAAGGATCTCGCGCAGCTAATGAAGTTCAAATCTCCTACCTGGAACGCAACTGAGCGTCGCCTAAAAGAGGCGCACACAATTTACGAC
>JAHEGM010000031.1:3256-11223 GCA_024645105.1 Rhodoluna sp. | reverse complement strand
ATGTCCTTGTAGTCAATGATGCCGACCTTCTGGAATTTTGCAGGTGCTTCTTTTGCGAACTTCGATGCACGCTTTGGTGCAGCACGCTTCGCAGCGTTACGTGGATCACTCTTTGATAGAGCCATTTGTTTTTCTCCTAAAGAAAATTAAAAGTTTGAAGATTTAGAAAGGGGTATCGTCACCGGTTGACATTGCGCCTGGGTTTGCCCATGCGTCGTCAGCTGGCTTTGATGAAACCTGCTTTGCAGGTGCGTCGCCCCACGGGTCGCCAGCAACTGCACCAGCACCTGCGTTTGAACCAGCTTCGCGAGCACGACGAGTAACCGCGGCAGTTGCATAACGCAATGACGGGCCAATCTCATCGATGTCTAGTTCAAGTGAAGCGCGAGCTTCGCCTTGTGCAGACTGGTAAGCAGATGGTGCCTTTAGGCGACCGGTTACAACAACGCGTGAACCCTTAGTTAGAGACTGAGCAACGTTCTCGGCAACTTCGCGCCAAGCGGTGCAACGAACCCAAACGGTTTCGCCGTCTTCCCATGCGTTGGTAGTGCGGTTAAAAGTGCGAGGTGTTGAACCAACACGAACACTTACAACAGCAATGCCACCCTGGGTGTAACGCAGTTCTGGATCGTCGGCAAGATTGCCAACGATTGTGACGTTAACTTCGCCAGCCATTTGTAATTACTCGCTCTTTCGAGGAGCAGACTTACGTGGGCCCTTGCGAGGTGAGTCTTCAGACTTTGAGAAGTCAGGAACTTCAACAGGAACGATCTTTACGATTGCTTCTTCTGCGCGTAGCACCTTGGTGCGAAGCACAGCTTCAGAAATCTTTAGCTGACGATCCAACTCAAGAACGGCCTCTGAAGTTGCAGTCATGTTTACAACTGCGTAGATGCCTTCCTTGTGCTTCTTGATTTCGTAAGCAAGACGGCGACGGCCCCACATGTCAACGTTGTCAATAGTGCCCTTGGCATTACGGATTACGTTTAGGAACTTGTCGAGTGATGGTGAGACGGTTTTTTCTTCGATGGTTGGATCGAGAATTACCATGAGCTCATACTTATGCATAACTAACCCACCTCCTTTGGACTAGAACGGCCATGGGATTTCCATGACAGGAGGGTAAATTGCATATTGCCACCGATGAAAGACTGAGCTTTCGGGCAACCTCGTTAGTCTACCGGCTAGCCCACCAGGCTAGCAAGCGCTTTTCCGCTTCCTCAGGCCCTATCGGTCCTTCTTCAAGGCGCAGTTCCATCAAAAAGTTGTAGGCCTCGCCAACTTGCTTCGATGGCTTCAAATCCAAAATTCGCATGATGTCTTCGCCGCTCAAATCTGGGCGCAGGGCATTGAGCTCTTCTTGCTCCATAATCACACCGATGCGCTGCTCGAGGTCGTCATAGGCGTGCGACAGGCGATCGGCCTTGCGCTGATTTCTGGTGGTGACATCGGCGCGGGTCAGCGCGTGCAGTCGAAGCAGCTGGTCGTCGGCGTCGCGAACGTAGCGGCGAATCGCGCTATCGGTCCAGGCCTGGTCTGAGTAGCCAAAGAATCTGAGGTGCAGTTCCACCAGTCTGGCCACGGCCTTGATGGTGTCGTTGTCAAACTTCAGGGCCTTCATGCGCTTAATGGTCAACTTTGAGCCCACCATATCGTGGTGATAGAAGCTCACCCCGCCGCCCGGCTCCAGTTTGCGGGTAGCCGGCTTGCCGGTGTCGTGCATCAGCGCGGCAAAGCGCAGCACAAAGTCACCCTCTAGGTTGTAGTCCTTTTCGTAGTCGATGGCCTGTTCAACTACCGTCAGGGTGTGCTCGTAGACATCTTTATGGTGGTGGTGCTCGTCAGTTTCAAGCTTCAGTGCCGGTAATTCGGGCAGAATAAAGGCCGCCAGCCCGCTATCTACAAGGGCTTCAAGACCTGCGCGGGGGTGCTTACCAAGCATTAACTTGGTTAACTCCACTTGGATTCGCTCGGCCGAGATGATCTCAATGCGCCCAGCCATGGCCTGCATGGCCTCAAAAGTGGCCGGTTCAATCTCAAAACCCAGCTGGCTGGCGAACCTGGCGGCTCTCAGCATGCGCAGCGGGTCATCAGAAAAGCTGTCTTCTGGCTTGCCCGGGGTGCGAAGTACCCCATCAAGTAGGTCCTGTAGACCTTTATATGGGTCTACAAATACCTTTTCTGGCAGGCCCGAGGCCGGCTTGCCAGCCTCGCCAGTTAGACGCAGAGCCATGGAATTTACCGTGAAATCACGCCTAAACAGGTCATCTTCAAGGGATTTACCAAAGGTAACCTCAGGATTTCTAGAATCCTGGCTGTACTGGTCGGCTCGGTAGGTGGTGATTTCAACGGTGTCATCGCCCATGCGAGCACCGATAGTGCCAAAGGCGCGGCCGATGTCCCAGTGGGCATCAACGTGGGGCTTCAAGATCGCGAGGGTTTCATCGGGGTTGGCCGAAGTGGTGAAATCTAGGTCTGGGGCCTTGCGACCCAAAAATGCGTCGCGAACCGGGCCGCCAACCAGGGAAAGCTCGTGGCCGGCTTCTTTAAAGATGCGCCCGAGTGTGACAAAGAGCGGACTATCGGTAGTCCGTTCTAGGTTGGCCAAAGCCTCTTTCACATCCAGCATCCTTCAATCGTGCCACAGGCAGGGGTTGTTCTCCCAGCCGGCAGGCCTAGTTGGCTGGTTTAGAGTTGGGTTATGAATTCGCAGGGCGGCAGCAAAAACCACGGGCGTCGCCTTACCCGCGTTGAAGAAACCTCGGCCGGCGGGTTCGTTTTGGCCCAAGATGGCTCATTGCGCGTGGCTCTTATTGGTCGCCTAACCCGAACCGGCCGCATTGACTGGTGCGTGCCAAAGGGTCACCCGGAGGGCGAAGAAAATCTTGAGCAGGCTGCAATTCGCGAACTTTTTGAAGAGACAGGTCTTGAGGTTGAAATCGTTGAGGCCCTCGGGGAAATCAAATACGAATTCTCAGCCGGCAACAAACTAATTTCTAAAACCGTGCACCACTTTTTGATGCGTCAGACCGGCGGATTTTTAACCGTTGAAAATGATCCGCAGCAAGAGGCGGTTGATGTGCAGTGGTTCGAGATAGACAACCTGCACGTGAGCCTTGCGCACGAAAACGAGCGTCGCATTGCTCGCGGAGTTCAAGAGTGGATTGCGAGAAATCTTTGAAAAAAGTTCTTGCGCTACTAATTAGCCTGGCCATTATTTTTGCCGGAGCGCCGGCACGCGCTGCAGAGGCACCAACCGGCGAAGGCGTTTACATTGTGCCAGGCTCAGAAATCAATTTGGTCGCCCGTACCTCTAACATTCCGGTGCAGATAAAAAATACTTTTGGCTCAGATGTTGTGGTTCACGTTCATGTGCAACCAACAAATCTTCGCGTGGTTGTGCCGGCTGCTGTAGAAATAAAAGTTCCGGCAGAAACATCGGTGACTGCCAAGGTTCCGGTTGAGGCGGTTGCAAACGGCGGCGTAATACTTAAGGTTTGGCTAACAACTTTTTCTGGCAACAAGCTTGGCGAACCAACTTTTCTAAAAATGAATGTCAATGCAGACGTTGAAGTTGCCATGCTGGTTGGTTTTGGTGGCGGAGTTCTTGTGCTGCTTAGTTTTGGAATTGTGCGCACCGTGCGAAAGAGAAGAAGAGCATGAGCGTAGCTAGATCTTCAATGCTCATGGCCTCGGGCACAATTATTTCTCGAGTTCTTGGTTTCGTTAGAACTATTTTGCTAGCGGCGGCAATTGGCGTGACCACAGATGCGGCTGACGCATTTGGTGTTGCAAACCAGCTTCCGAATAACGTTTACGCAATCATCGTTACCGGTTTGCTAAACGCGGTTTTGATTCCGCAACTGGTTAAGGCGCGAAGCAATAAAGATGGTGGCAAAGGCTATGTTGATCGCCTGCTTACTTTGATCCTCACCGTTTTCTTTGTGGTGACTCTTGCGGTGACCATTGCCGCTCCGGGTTTGGTTGCCCTCTATACCAGCGGCTGGAACGAGCAGCAGTTGGCCTTAGCAACAGCATTTGCCTACTGGTGTTTACCGCAACTTTTCTTCTACGGTTTGTATTCGCTTTTTGGCGAGGTGCTAAATTCTCGAAGCGTGTTTGGCCCGGCCATGTGGGCGCCGGTGCTCAACAACATTGTTGCCACCGCAGGCCTTGTGGCATTCATTGTTTTGTTTGGTCAAGACCCAACCGGTTTGCGTTCAATTGAAAATTGGAGCTCGGATCAAATCGCACTGCTCTCAGGCGGAGCAACCCTTGGTGTTGCTGCCCAAGCTTTGATTTTGCTGGTGGCCTGGAAGCGCGCCGAAATTAAATTCAGCTTGAACTTTAAGTGGCGCGGTTTTGGTTTGCGCCCTGCACTGAAAGCTGCCACCTGGTCACTGGGCATGGTTGTGGTCACTCAAATTGGTGGCGTGGTACAAACCGTAGTTGCCTCTGGAGCTATTAGCGCGCGTGGCACAAACGCCGCAGTTGCATCGGTTGCAGTTGCCGCAGTTGCCTGGTTAATTTTTATGGTGCCGCACTCAGTGGTAACAGTTTCCGTTGCCACCGCATACTTCACCAAGATGGCGCAGCATGCACACGAAGCTCGGATGGATTTGTTCCGCAAAGATTTCTCTGCCGGTCTTCGCTCCATCAGCGTGTTTGCGGTTTTCTTTTCTGTTGCCATGATGGTCTTGGCTTATCCAATGTCTAGAGTTTTCATCGGTGATTTTGATTCAACAATTTCACTTGGCAATGTTTTGATTGCACTCATGGTTGGCCTGGTGCCATTTAGTTTTGTTTACATGATGCAGCGCGCGTTCTACGCGCTTGAAGATACCCGTACACCTTTTGTGTTCACCACGATTCAAATTGTGATCTACATCATTGGTGCATTTGCAATTGCACAGACCGTGCCAGCTGCGTGGTTAGTAGTTGCACTTTCACTTCTTACTTCAACCTCGGTCACGATTCAGGCAATCATCGCCTACACGCTTTTGGTGAGACGAGTTGGTTCACTTGGCGAGCACAGAATTGCCACTGCTCTGGCTCAATTTGTTTTGTCTGGCATCATCGCGGGCGCACTTGGCTATGGCTTCATCGAGATCATGGGTGGGGTGAAACCGGACTCGTTTGCCGTTGACAGCATCTTGAGTTCATCGTTGACCATTGCACTGGTTGGCTTCTTGATGTTTGCGATCTACACACTCGCGCTTCGTTTACTCAAAGTTCCCGAGATAGACACGGCACTAGCCGGTCTTAAGGGAATTTTGCGCCGATAAAATTGGCTGTACACCCCCTAGGAGAAAAACAAATGCGCGACGTCATCATTATTGGTTCAGGGCCTGCCGGTTACACCGCGGGCATCTACACAGCACGCGCTGGCCTTAAGCCTCTGCTTATTGCATCTTCTGTTGAAGCCGGTGGCGAATTGATGAAGACCACCGAGGTAGAAAACTTTCCAGGCTTTCCAGAGGGACTGATGGGCCCTGAGCTTATGGGTCACTTCCAGGCTCAGGCTGAAAGATTTGGCACTGAGATCCTGATGGACGACGTGGTTGAGGTTGACCTCAAAGGTGATATCAAGATTGTTAAGACCGGTGCGGGCGAGACCTTCGAGGCCAAGACAGTGATCTTGGCCACCGGAGCTGCCTACCGCGAGCTTGGCTTGCCGCGCGAAAAGGATCTATCGGGTCGCGGAGTTTCATGGTGCGCCACCTGTGATGGCTTCTTCTTCCGCGAAAAGACCATTGCCGTGGTTGGTGGTGGCGACTCAGCAATGGAAGAGGCGCTGTTCCTAACCCGCTTTGCCGCCAAGGTTTACCTGATTCACCGCCGCGATACCTTCAAAGCTTCAAAGATCATGCAGGAACGCGCCTTGGCTCACGAGAAGATCGAAGTGATTTGGAACACCGAAATCACCGAACTGAAGGGTGAAACCAACCTAGAGGCGGTCACCCTAAAGAACACCGTTGACGGTTCAACCAAGGATATGGCTCTAGATGGTCTATTTATCGCGGTTGGAAATGATCCGAGGGTTTGGCTTGTTGAGGATCAGGTCACGCTCACCCCTGAGAAATTCATTCAGGTTGAGGGTCGTAGTTCAAAGACCAATTTGCCGGGTGTTTTCGCAGCCGGAGACGTGATTGACCCTACTTACCGCCAGGCAATTACCGCGGCTGGTTCGGGTTGTGTAGCTGCCCTAGACGCAGAGCACTACCTAGCTAGCCACTAGCCATTAGAACGGTGAATCTGTACAAATTCACCAAATTTTAGGAGTACCAAATGTCAAAAGACGTAACCACCGCCAGCTTCCAGGCTGACGTACTTTCAAGCTCAAAACCAGTTTTGGTTGATTTCTGGGCTGAGTGGTGTGGCCCGTGCCGCATGGTTTCTCCAATTCTTGATGAGCTGGCCACCGAGTATGCCGACAAAATCACCATCGTTAAGGTGAACGTAGACAACGAGCCTGGTTTGGCACAGCAGTATGGCATCACCGGAATTCCTGCGCTGCAGGTGTTCCAAAACGGTGCAGTTGTTAAGTCAATGGTTGGTGCAAAGCCAAAGGCGGTACTAGTACAGGACCTCGCCGAGTTCCTTGGCTAAAGCTTTACTTGGCTAAACTGTCTAAATGACAAATAGCGCAAGCACAGGCAATAATCTCGACCTCTGGTTGGATGCTTATGCTGCGCGAGCGGAAACCCTTACCGTTTCTGAAGTCCGAGCCCTTTTCTCTGTAGTTTCTCGCCCAGAGGTAGTCTCTCTTGCCGGCGGAATGCCCTATGTAGCGGCCTTGCCAAAAGACCTGCTCAGCGACGCCTACGAGAGCATGATGAAAAATCGCGGCGACTTGGCGATTCAATACGCTGGTGGCCAAGGAGATCTTAAGCTCCGCGATCAGATTCGTGAACTAATGGCCCTTGAGGGCATTCACTCATCGGTCGAAGATATCGTGATCACCACCGGTTCGCAGCACGGCCTAGATATGCTTGCCGGCTTGTTCCTTGATGAGGGCGATGTAGTTTTGGCCGAGGGCCCAAGTTACGTTGGCGCCATTGGAATCTTTAGACACTACCAAGCGCACATTGAGCACGTCTACACCGATAACGACGGCATGAGCCCAGAAGCTCTCGAGGAATCAATTCGAGAGATGAAAAAACTGGGCAAAAAAATCAAGTTCCTTTACTTGGTGCCAAACTTCGCAAACCCATCTGGTGTAACACTCTCAGCTGATCGCCGCCCAAAGATTCTTGAGATCTGTAAGCGCGAACACATTTTGATTCTTGAAGACAACCCCTATGGTCTGTTGTACTTTGACAAGCCGGTTCCCGATGCACTTCGCGCGGTTGAAGAAGAGGGCGTTATCTATCTGGGTTCATTCTCAAAGATTTTGGCACCGGGCTTCCGCGTTGGCTACGTGCTTGCGCCACCGGCAATTCGCGACAAGTTGGTGCTGGCTCAAGAGTCGGCGCTACTTTGCCCAAGCTCTTTCACCCAGTTCATGATTAGCGAGTACTTGGCGCACGCCGATTGGCAAAAGCAGATTGACACCTTCCGGGGTGTTTATCGTGAGCGCAAAGACGCAGCACTTTCGGCGGTACGCGAGTATCTTCCGAATGTTCAAACCACAACCCCAGATGGTGGTTTCTATCTGTGGCTTACCTTGCCTGAGGGAATTGACTCAAAGGCAATGCTGCCACTAGCAGTTAAAGAGCTGGTTGCTTATACCCCCGGTACCGCTTTCTTTGGCGACGGCACCGGTCAACGCAACCTGCGCATCTGCTACTCATTCCCCACACCAGAGAACATCAAGATTGGCATTAAGCGCTTGGCTAATGTCATTAATTTACAAACTGATCTTCTCGAAACCTTCAAGTAAGGATCATCGTGATTCCTAAAGGTAAGCAAGGCAAGAAACTTAAGATTCAAGTTTTGGCCGGTGGCATCAGCCACGAACGTGACAT
>JAHEGM010000031.1:0-3156 GCA_024645105.1 Rhodoluna sp. | reverse complement strand
AATTTACAAACTGATCTTCTCGAAACCTTCAAGTAAGGATCATCGTGATTCCTAAAGGTAAGCAAGGCAAGAAACTTAAGATTCAAGTTTTGGCCGGTGGCATCAGCCACGAACGTGACATCTCTCTAAAGTCTGGCCGCCGTGTGGCCGATGCACTAACTGACTTCGGCGCAGAAGTTGTAATTCGCGAACCGGATCACGACCTATTGGCCAACATTAAAAAAGACAAACCCGATGTAATTTTTCCTTGCCTGCATGGAGCATCTGGTGAAGACGGCGCATTGCGCGACATTCTTTCTGTTAGCGGGGTTCCTTTTGTTGGTGCAACCGCTGCCGGTTCACGCCTAGCCTGGGACAAATCAATTGCCAAGATCTTGGTTTCACGTGAAGGCATTTCAACCCCGGCATCTATTACGTTGCCAAAAGATACTTTTCGTGAACTAGACGCTGAGACAGTTTTGAAAACTGTTGCCTCTGCGATCTCGCTTCCGGTTGTGGTGAAGCCTGCGCGTTCAGGTTCAGCGCAGGGTGTTTCAATTGTGAAAAACCAAGCGGAACTTAACCGCGCAATGATTGACGCTTATGTTTACTGCGATGTTGCCATCATCGAAAAATACATTGAGGGCACAGAGCTTGCGATATCGGTTGTTGATCTTGGCGCAGGTCCGATTGCGCTGCCGCCAGTTGAGATTGAACCGCGCGATGGAAAGTACGGCTACGACGAACGCTACATTGCCGGTGAAACTAATTTTTATATTCCAGCTCGCGTGAAGCCACAAATAAACGAAGAGGCTGCCGCACTTGCAATTGCCGTTCATGGCATTTTGAATCTTCGCCACATTTCACGCATCGATGTGATCGTAGATAAGAAGGGTGTGGTTTGGTTCCTAGAGGCAAACGTTGCACCGGGTCTTACCGAGACCTCGTTGCTGCCGCAATCAATTGCCGCTTCTGGTAATTCTCTTGGTGAGGTTTATTACTCACTGGCCGAAGCCGCCAAACGAAACGTTTAGTTAAACAAAATCCCCCGCAGCTTTAGCGGGGGATTTCTTGTTTCACGCTTTTCTAATACTTAGATTCGTGACCGAGTTCTTTTAGGATCCGGTTTAGATCTGCAATGGTTGCAAAGTCAATAACCAGCTGTCCCTTTTTCTTGCCGAGGTTAATCGAAACCTTGGTGTTCAACTTGTCACCTAGCTGTTCTGCAATTACCTTTAGTGAATCTTGACGGCCGCCGGCAATAATCTTTGCCTTGCCTGGCTTGGCCGGGCCATCCATGCCAACTAGTTCTTCAAGCGAACGAACCGATAGCCCCTCGTTGATTACCTTGTTGGCGAAGTACTCCATGCGGGCTTCGTTTGCTGCCGAAAGAATTGCGCGTGCGTGACCTGCCGATAGAACACCCGCGGCAACTTTTTGCTGAACGCTCATTGGCAGCTTCAACAAACGAATGGTGTTGGTGATCTGCGGGCGAGAGCGGCCAAGCTTGGTGGCCAGTTGATCTTGAGTCACACCAAAGTCACTCAAAAGTTGCTGGTAGGCAGATGCTTCTTCAAGTGGGTTTAGGTTTGCGCGGTGAATGTTTTCCAATAGTGCATCGCGAAGCATGTTTTCGTCGGCGGTTTCACGAATGATTGCCGGAATTCGCTTGAGGCCTGCCTCTTTAGATGCGCGTAGGCGACGCTCACCCATGATGAGTTCGTATTTGCCAGGTGAAAGTTCACGAACCACGATTGCCTGCAGCACACCAAACTCTTTAATCGAGTGCACTAGCTCATTGAATGGCTCTGACTCAAAAACTTTGCGCGGCTGGTTGGCGTTTGGTTGGATCGAATTTACATCCAACTCACCGAACCGCGCACCCTCAATTTGTACAACATTCTGTGCAGAATCGGTGTTTTTGCCATTTTCGGCCTGATTTCCAAAAAATACATCGATAGGACGCTCGCTCGGCACGGCTGAAGTTGGGATTAAGGCGCCAATTCCGCGGCCAAGGCCAACCTTTTTCTTATCTGCCATGTTGTGCTCCCTTTTGTGCGA
The DNA here is from genome assembly GCA_024645105.1 of Rhodoluna sp. Classification (GTDB taxonomy): domain Bacteria; phylum Actinomycetota; class Actinomycetes; order Actinomycetales; family Microbacteriaceae; genus Rhodoluna. The sequence continues at coordinate 1,116 of JAHEGM010000031.1, read as the reverse complement.
TTTCGATTGCTGCCTCTAGGTAGGCCAGGCTACCAACTGAAGATTTATCGTGTGTGATCACTGTACGACCAAAACTTGGGGCCTCAGAAACACGAACGTTTCTTGGGATAACCGCATTGAGGGTTTGAGCCGGAAAGTGGGTGCGCACATCATCAACCACGGCCGAGGCCAGTTTGGTGCGACTGTCGTACATGGTCAAAAGAATTGTCGAGAGCACAAGCTGAGGGTTTAGGGCCTGCTGAATTCGCTCGATATTGCGAAGCAACTGGCTTAGACCCTCAAGAGCGTAGTACTCACATTGAATCGGCAGCAGCACCTCGGTGGCTGCCACAAAGGCATTAACCGTCAAAAGGCCCAGGCTTGGTGGGCAGTCAATAAAGATGTAGTCAAGACCTGGGTTTTCAGCCAAATACGCGTCAATTGCCGTTTTCAGCAGGGCGTGCCAGTTCTCACGCTCGAAAGCGGTAACGATTTCAATTTCGGCACCGGCCAAGTCAATGGTGGCGGGCAGGCAGCTGAGGTTTGGGTTTTCTGGGCTAACCTGAACGGCGTCCTTGATGGCGGCGCCCTCAATTAGCACCTCGTAAATACCCAGGGTGCCTTCTTTGTGATCAATGCCCAGTGCGGTTGACGCGTTTCCCTGCGGGTCAAGGTCAATTACCAATACCTTCAAACCCTTGGCGGCCAGCGAGGCGGCCAGGTTTACGGTTGAGGTGGTCTTACCAACGCCGCCCTTTTGGTTTGAAACACTGATAATTCGGGTTCCAGCCGGCTTCGGCAGGGTAGTGGCGTTGATGGTTTTTAGACGAGATGAAGACTGAATTAGTTCATCGCCAAGGGGAGAGCCGGTCATGCTCATGGATGCGCCCCCAATCTTGGAATATCTACAAAAAGTTTCACGTGAAACATTGATTTACGGTCTGCCCGAAACCTTCGAACTAGCGAGTCTCAGCATAGCTTCGTCCTCGCTGAGGTTCTCGCACGTGAAACTACAATAACTTAGTTCGGACGACCCTGGTCGGTTCGTCTAGAAACTGTTCGCCTGTGAAAACAATATCAAAGCTTTGGATGTCTAGTTTCTTCATTAGGCGCTTGGAATCATCGATTTCCAGCTGA
>JAHEGM010000020.1 GCA_024645105.1 Rhodoluna sp. | reverse complement strand
GGTCTTGTCAGCGACCTCAACGATCTTTGCTGCTCCGTGGTGTGGGTATACGACTGTTTCGCCGACTTCAAACTTCATGCGGGTGATTACCTCTCAGAAACCACAATTTTACCACAGGGAGCAGGCATAACAAAGGGCTAAACTGGGAGGGTTGTATTGCGCACCCCAGGAGGAAAAATGGCTATTCGTAAGTTTGTTGCTGTGGCAATTGCTGCATCTGTGCTGCTTGGCACCGCAGGTTGCACATTCACTAGCCCAGTGGCTTCAAAGATCGATTACGCCCCTGCTGACGGCTCACAGGCAGACCTTGAGACTGTAAAGGTTCGCAACTTCGTTTACCTGACCAATGGCACAGTATCGGCACTTGCTGGCTCAATCATCAACCCAGGCCTTGAGGCCAAGACCTTGACCATTGCCTACACAGACTCAGCTCTAAATGAGCTAAAGCAGGTGTCATTCACCGTAAACCCTGGTCAGAAGCTTGATCTTGGCTTCAACGGCGGCCAGGCACTAGCTATAAACCTTGGCGGCAAAGCCGGCGATGTAGTCACCATCAAAGTGACCGAAGGCTCATCATCACAGGACCTAAACGTTCCGGTTCTTGACGACACCTTTGATTTCTACAAGCCAATCATTGACTCACTTGAGACCGTAGCGCCTTCAGTCAACTAAGCAGACCTATAAAAAATCCCCCACGCGATGTGGGGGATTTTTTTATCTAAGCCTCGAACTTATAACCAAGACCTCGAACGGTTAATAGGTGCACCGGTCTGGCCGGATCGTCTTCGATCTTTGAGCGAATGCGCTTGATGTGCACATCCAGCGTCTTGGTGTCACCAAAGTAATTTGAACCCCAGACCCGGTCAATGATTTGCCCACGGGTCAGTACTCGGTTGGCGTTTTCAAGCAACAATTCAAGCAACTCAAATTCCTTGAGCGGCATAGAAACCTTCTCGCCGTGCACCTCAACAATGTGGCGATCAACATCCATGCGCACAGAGCCAACCTCAATGATTCCCGGTGTTTCGACTTTGCTTCCTGAGTCAAGGTTGCGACGAAGAACAGCCTTCATGCGAGCTAGAAGTTCGCGAGTGGAATAAGGCTTCGTGACGTAATCGTCGGCACCAATTTCAAGACCAACCACCTTGTCTATTTCAGAGTCTTTAGCGGTGAGCATGATGATTGGCACCTGCGAGGTTTGGCGAATGATGCGGCAAACCTCGTTGCCGCTAATGCCGGGCAACATCAGATCAAGCAGCACTAGGTCAATGTCACCCTTGTCAAAAAACTCAATTGCTTGAGTGCCATCGGCGGCCTCAACAGTGTCAAAGCCCTCTTTTTTTAGAAGGTAAACCAATGGCTCGCGAAGTGACTGTTCGTCTTCAACGATTAGAACTTTGGTCATTATTTTTTACTTCCTGTTGCATCGATTGGTGCAGTTGCTAGGGGTAAGCGAAGGGTGAAGGTTGAGCCGGAGCCAACCTTTGACTTGACCTGAATTTCTCCGAGGTGCTTTTGGGTAATGTTCTTGACCAAGCTGAGACCCAGTCCGGTGCCGCCGGTGGCTCGTGAACGACTTTGATCAATTCGGTAGAAGCGCTCAAAAATTCGCTCTAAGTCTTCTGGCGCAATTCCGGCACCCTTGTCTTTGACTGCAATTTCGGCAACGCCGTTTTTCTTTCGCAGTGTCACACTCACGGTGGTGTCGTTATCGGAGTATGAAATGGCATTCTCAATCAAATTTTTAACCGCGGTGGTGAGTAGCTCAAGATCACCAAAGACTCGCAGCTTATCGCTGGTCGAGACCTTCACCTGAATCTTCTTCTTATTGGCTTGAACGCGATTGCGATCTACCGCCTCAGCTACCACCAGAGACAAATCAACCTCTTGGGTGCTTCCGGCTACATCTGCCGATTGCACTCTTGAAAGCTGAATGATGTCTTGAACCAAATCGGTTAGGCGAGCAGATTCTGTTTCAAGATTCTTGGCAAACTTGCGAACCTGCTTTGGGTCATCGGCCGCAGACTGAATTGCCTCGGCCAATAAACTCATGGCACCTATTGGAGTCTTAAGTTCGTGTGAGATGTTGGCCACAAAGTCGCGGCGAGTTTCTTCAAGGTTGTGAGATTCAGTTCTGTCTTCAACCAACAGCAAAACAAAACCATCACCCAGATGAACTGCTCTTGATGTGACCCAAATTGTGTTGTCGCCAATTTCTGAGGCCAGGGCAAAGTCGCGGGCACGAGCCTTGCTGGACTTCTTGGCTTTGCGAGCTTTGTCCACAAGTGAAATAAGCTTTGGGTGAACCAGAACCTGGTCACGCACCAGACCCAAGGCAAAGGCGCTGCGGGTTGCTCGAACAATCTTGTTATCTACATCCAGCACCAGCCCGGCAGTGGCAAGAGCGTGAAGCGCCCCGGTTACCGCATCTGGAATTACCTGAGCTTTTTTCTGTGCCTCTTGGGTTCTCAGGCTTGACCAAAGAATCAGGCCAGTGGCAACAGATCCGGTCACAAAGGCAGTTATTGCCGAGGTCCAGATCTCCACTGAAGTGTTCACGCAATAAGAGTAAGTGATTTGTTTGCTTGGTAAACAGCCCGGAAGCCCTGAAAACTAGGGAATTATCGGTGAGTTCAGGGAAAGTTTGACCTTTGTTTACCTAATCCTGCGATTCTGCAGAGGAAATCAAACGAGAGGTGCCCGCGTGCGCGAGATTTTTCAATCCCAGTTGCAAGAGGTTCAAACCCGCCTAGTCGAGATTGCCTCAGACTCGGCCAAGGTAATAGAGAAGGCAACCAAGGCTTTCAACACTTCAAACGCCGAACTGGCCGACGAAGCAATTGCCATTGCCGATGCCACTGGCAACAAGGCACTGGCGCTAGATGAGCTAGTCATCAAGATTTTGGCAAGACAGTCTCCGGTAGCTCGTGATCTTCGCGTGCTGGTTTCAGCGCTTCGCATCTCTGCCTCGCTAGAGCGAATGGGTGCCCTTGCAGGTCACATTGCCGCGATTGCCCGCTACCGCTTTCCGGGTTCAGCAGTACCTTCTGCCCTGGCAGGAACATTCGCCGAAATGGGTGAGCTTGATGTGAAACTTGCGCAGCAGGTTGTGCAGCTTCTAAAAACCACCGATGCAGATTTTGCTCGCCAGATTCAGGCACAGGATGCACGCGTTGACGAACTGCACCGTCACGTATTTGACGTAGTTCTTGGCGATGACTGGAAAGAAAACGCCATGTTCACAGTTGACGTGACACTAGCTAGCCGTTACCACGAGCGCTTCGCAGATCACGTGGTTGATATTTCATCTAAGGTCAGCTACCTCACCACCGGTGAATGGGCTGACGCCGAATAGTTTCTAAATAAAAAAACCTCCCCAAGTAATTGGGGAGGTTTTTTATTTAAGCTTTGTTGCCTCTACTTTTTATTGCCCTGCGCTGCAACTGCGGCTGCACCTGCGGCGGCAGCCTCTGGGTCAAGGTACTCGCCACCAGGCACAACCGGCTTGAAGTTTTCATCCAACTTATAAACCAAAGGAATACCGGTTGGAATATTTAGTTCAGCGATGTCTTCGTCTGAAACACCATCAAGGTGTTTCACCAGTGCACGAAGAGAGTTTCCGTGTGCGGTAACCAAAACTGTCTTGCCGCTCTTTAGTGATGGCTGAATGTCTGAAAGCCAAAATGGCAACATGCGCTCAAGCACATCTTTTAGGCACTCGGTCTTTGGAAGCTTGTCACCTAGATCTGCGTAGCGCTCGTCGTGAGCCTGCGAGTACTGGTCGTGGTCGTCAATTGGCGGTGGTGGCACATCAAAGCTACGGCGCCAAGTCTGGAACATCTCAGGACCGTACTCGGCCAAGGTCTGCGCCTTATCTTTACCCTGCAGCGCACCGTAGTGACGCTCGTTTAGGCGCCAGTCACGCTGCACGTCAATCCAGCTGCGCTCGGCAGCGTTTAGGGCAATGTGTGCGGTGTTGATTGCGCGCTTCAAACGTGATGTGTAAAGCAAGTCTGGCTTAAGGCCTGATTCGGCCAGCAATTCACCGGCGCGCTTTGCTTCGGCACGGCCCTGGTCGCTAAGGTCAACATCAACCCAACCGGTGAACAGGTTTTGCTGATTCCAAACCGAGTTACCGTGGCGCAAAAGAATAAGAGTGTATTTGGCAGTCATGCTCACAGTTTAGTGGCGAGGGTAGATTTGTATCTGTGGCAACCAAGAAGCCGATCGGCACAATCACCAGGGGAACAACCAACCCCAATCGACTTCGCCGCATCGACCGATTTATCGCCGCCCTCCCCCTGCTTCGCCAAACCGCTTCCCCGGTGGTGGTTGACCTTGGCTTTGGCGCCTCACCGATTACTGCGGTTGAACTTCTTTCAAGACTTAGCAAAGTGAACCCAAACACTCACGTGGTTGGCATAGAAATAGATAGGGAGCGAGTGGAACGCGGCCTTGCCGTTGCCACTGATAATCTGCACTTCACTCACGGCGGATTCGAAACCCCACTGCCAAAAGAACTTGCCTCGCAAGCAGATCTAATTCGTGCATTCAATGTGCTGCGGCAGTATGACGAAGAAGAAGTTGCCGGTGCTTGGGCGCAGATGCAGGCCAGGCTCTCACCAAGTGGGCTGCTGATTGAAGGTACCTGCGACGAAATTGGCCGGCTATCAAGTTGGGTGACCCTAGATAAAAACTCACCGCTAAGTTTTACGGTTTCACTTCGCCTGCTTGGTCTTGACCTGCCAAGTAAGGTTGCCGAGCGCCTGCCCAAAGCGCTCATTCACCACAACATCGCGGGTGAAAAGATTCATGATTTTTTGAAGGCACTTGATTTAGCTTGGCAATCAAACGCCGGCATCGGTGCTTTTAGCCCGGCGCAGCGCTGGGTCTCAACTTGCAAACAACTTGCCCTGGCTGGCTGGCCTCTGATTGGTGATAAAAAGCGTTGGCGCCTAGGCGAGGTGACCGTTGAGTGGTCTGCGGTAGCGCCCGATTAAATCGGTAACTAAACTTCTGGCAGTTCAGCGCGCGCGGCTTCTTCACTCATACCGCTGGCACATAGTAAATCAATTAGCAGCGGGCGAAGCAGCAGCAAGACACTTGCCTCGCGCAACTGATCAGCGATGCCAAATTTCTTTGGGTCGAGTTGGTGAATAATTTCAACCAACATCTCGCGTGCCTCAGTTAGCGCATCCGTGCTCTCTAGGCCCTTGGCCAAAACCGCAGTCGCGGCCGAAATCTGCTCAAACAAATCGGCAAGGTAAGGGCGTGCCTTACCGTCGCGAATCAAGAAGTCAACGCGGCGAACCACAACTCTTAGATTTCTAGTAGCAAGGTCCATGCCGCGCATTAATCGAACCTGATCGCTTAGGCCCTCGCGGTGCTTGCGCATAAACGGAGAAATTCTTGACACCGATATTGCGCTATCTAAACTCAAGCGCCAGTTATCTACCAGCGGTTGCGAGCCGCGCACTCTAACCAGAGCGGCGTCAACAACTTTGAAGTCTGCGCTTCGCACGGCAATCTTGAGCGCATCAACTGCATCTAAGAAAACACCAAATAGTTTCTCGGCATCTTTAGCCGCCATGCCGATTGGATTACGCGGAATCAGAGCGGTAAATAGCAGAGCCGTGGCTCCACCAATCAAGGCATCAATGCTGCGCACAAATGCGCCGCCCTCTGGAGCAGGCATCACGTAAACCAACATTGCCTGCACGCCAACCGTCAGAGCAAAGGCTGCCTTACCAGAAAGAAATCTTGCCGAGGTAAGAGCAACTAGCAACACCAGTGCCATTTGCCAGACGCCTGCGCCAAGTTGGTTGAGCAGAATTTCAGACAGTGCAATTCCAATCACCATGCCCAGCGCGGTTTCAAAAACGCGACGAAGCCTTGCATCGCGGGTAAAGCCAAGTGAGGCAATTGAAACGGTCACGGCAAAAATTGGATTTGAGTGACCAAGAACAAAGAACGCAATTGAATACGCCGCGGTAGCTGCGGCAACGATTTGCAAAATTGAAGGAAGCGATTCAAGCACTCGCTGCGTTGATGCTCTTAGTGACCAGTTAAGTTTTCGAAACACTAGTGCTTGCCGCCCATGAGCAGATTTCGCTTTGGAATATCGGCAGCCTTACCTGCACTGGCCGGCACGATCACTTCTTGGCTGGCATCAATATCGCCACCAGAGCTCTTCACAACCAGCGCGGCGTCCTCAGGCACGCCACGGCTAAGAATTGCCAAGGCAATTGGCCCCGACTCATAGTGCTGCGCCGCAATTGTGATTCGGCCGCGAGACCTTTCTTCACCGGCCACAAAAATCTCATCGCCTGCATCGGGCAAGAAATGACCCGAGCCATCTAGGTGCAAAAAGGTAAGCCTGCGCGGCGGGTGACCAAGGTTATGTACTTTGGCTACGGTCTCTTGACCGCGATAGCAACCTTTGGACATGTGTACTGCGGTGGACATCCAGTCAAACTCGTGCGGTAAAGCTTTGACATCAACCTCGGTCAGTTGACGCGGGCGATGAGCTGCGATGCGCAAAGCGTCGTAGGCCATGGTGCCGGCTTTTTCGAATTCCGAAAGAACCGCTGCGACTTTTGAGGTCTCAACTAAGGACTCGGTCCACGCCCATTTAGCCGGACGCGCCATTGAATATCGGACTCCTCCGGTAACCACACCAGGCCAAGGATCTTGCCAAATCAGCGCAACACCGTTTGAAACATAACTCTGCGGGATGCCAGCACCGATGTGACCAATCACGGCAAAGTCATCGGAACGGTCAGCAACTGTGACCTTCATGCGAAAAATCATTTTGCTAAGCCAAGCAAGCAGTGGTTCGCGACCTGCTTCTTCAACCACCAGCCAAGAGGTTTCGCCGTCGTCAAGAAAATGAATCACCTGCTCGATGTGACCCTGCGGGTCAAGCAGCAATGCCTCGGCCGAAACTCCGGGCAATAGATTTTTTAGATTTTGCGAAAGCAGTGAATGCAACCAGGCAAGTCTGTCAACACCAGAGACAGTGATGATTCCGCGAGCGCCAAGATCTACCGCTGCTTTACCCTCGGCAAGGTTGCGCTGTTCGATATTTGGATTACCAAAATGTTCAAGTCCAGCGCTCAAGGTTTACTCCACCTTTTCTAGGCGGGCAGATGCGTGTGGCTTTAGGTCGCCGCCAGGCAAAGCAATTTCCCATACCCATAGCAGCGCGTTCTCAACCAGACCAAATAAGCGAGTTGAGTGGCGATAGGTTTTTGCAGTTTCAAATGCGGTTCCGTATGCAGAAGCCAGGTCAACGCGTGCGCCTTTGATCTTGCCGTTATAAAGCTCTGCCATTCCACCCGGGTGCAAAACAGAAACCTGAATATCAAAGCCGCCTTCTTTATTACGCAACTTCTCTAGGTCTTCGTGTGAATTAATGCTCTTCTCACCGGCACCAAGCATTAGGCCTGGGCCGTGATCGGCAGGTTCGTGCGGGCGGGCAACTCTCCAGTAGCCAAGTTCGCTCGGCAAAATTGTGCCGGCCTCATCAATTAGCTCTGCGGAAGAAACATAGGTGAGTGCATTTGAGCCATCGTGGGCAAATTCAATGCGCTGCTTAAACTCGCGCTCGATTGGCGCTTCATCGGTTTCATTAATTTTGTAACTAATGATTCCGGTGCCTTCCCATTTACCAACGAGAAAAGCAAAGGGAGTGAGCTCCAGCGGAAGCCCCTCAGGAAATACGAACAACTATTTCTGACCCTTGAACAACTTATAAAGCACGAGCGCTGAAACTCCTGCAATTGCCAAAGAGGCCAAGACCAATAGTCCGGTGAAGAAAATCTCAAGTGCTAACAACATGTCTAAAGTCTAACCTTTCAAGAAAAGGTAGGCAGTTGCGATAGCCAGGATCAAATAGCTGCCGCCACCTACGTAGACGAGCTTGCGAACAAAGCCAACGGCGTTGTCTTGGAACAGCTGCAACATCGATACCAGGGCAATTGAGCCGGCAAGGATTGCCCCGAAGGCCGCTTCAACCTGCTGGCCGTCGCCGGGAAAGCTCACAACCAGGGTCACGGTCACAATTGCAACCAGTGTCCAGATGCTCACAATCTGAGTCCATTTAGCGTTCACAAGGCAATCATGCCGTATCCGAGTCCAGATAAAGGGCTAAACTCTAGTCAAGCGATTTGGAGAGAAAATGGCTCAACTTCTAGTTCTTTCGGCCAATGCCGACACAGAAGTTCTTCCTGCGCTTGGGCTGCTTAGCCACCGCGTTCGCCAGATTCCTGCAGAACCAGCAAACCTCGTAAATGCCCCGGGTCACGACCTTATTTTTCTTGACGCCCGCCGCGACCTAGCAGCAGCAAAATCTCTGGCCAAGATCTTGGTGGCCACCGGGCTCGGCGCTCCCCTAATACTTGTAGTTACCGAGGGCGGTCTTGCCGCAGTCAGCGCCGAATGGGGCGCCAGCGACATTGTGGTTGAGGGCGCAGGCCCGGCCGAGCTTGATGCGCGAATTCGCCTGGCCATCGGCAAGGCTCAGCAGTTTGATCGAAACGACAAGATCCATGCCTCTGGCGTGGTGATTGACGAGGCCAGCTACTCGGCCAAGGTAAATGGCCGCCCGCTTGACCTTACCTATAAAGAGTTTGAGCTTCTGCGCTTTTTGGCCCAGCACCCTGGCCGCGTCTTTACCCGCGAGCAACTGCTTAGCGAGGTGTGGGGCTACGACTACTTTGGTGGCACCAGAACTGTAGACGTGCACATTCGCCGCCTGCGCGCCAAACTAGGCGACCTAGAGGCACTGATTGGCACCGTACGCAACGTTGGCTACCGCTTCAACCTTGAAGAAGATGCCCACGCGCTTGCCGAATAAATAAACACCGATATCGGTGTTTGGGCAGTTTACTTCCCCTTAAAACTGCGTCTATCCACAGGCAACCTGCTCGTGGCAGGATTGAAGAATGTCTTCAGAAGAAACCATGGCCATCTCGCTGCCTGATTTTGGCACCGAATTGCCACCAAACCGCTACCTGGATCGCGAGCTCAGCTGGCTTGCCTTCAACCAGCGCGTTTTGGAACTTGCCGAAGACCCAAACCTCTACCTGCTAGAGCGCGTCAACTTTTTGGCCATCTTTGCCTCAAACCTCGACGAATTCTTCATGGTTCGAGTCGCCGGCCTCAAGCGCCGCATCGCCACCGGTTTGGCAGTTACCGCAAGCTCTGGGCTTTCGCCTCAAGAGGTGCTCACTGAAATTAGCCGCGAGGCCCACCGCCTGCAAGAGCGTCACGCCAAGCTTTTTATTGACACCATCAAGCCGCAGATGAAAGAGCAGGGCATTCGAATTGTTCGCTGGGCAAATCTCGAAGAATCAGAACGCGGCCTGCTGCACGAATACTTTCAGAACCAGATCTTTCCAGTTCTAACTCCGCTGGCTGTAGACCCAGCGCACCCGTTCCCTTATATCTCTGGCTTGTCACTAAACCTTGCGGTGGTTTTGAAAAACCCAGACACCGATAAAGAACACTTTGCCCGCGTAAAGGTTCCGCCGCTGCTTCCTCGTTTTGTTCGCATCCCTGGAAACTCTGGGGTTACTGACGCGCGCTTTGTTCCGCTTGAAGACATCATTGGCCAGTACCTTGGTCTGCTGTTTCCGGGCATGCAGGTTTTGCAGCACCACACCTTCAGAGTTACTCGCAACGAAGATCTAGAGGTTGATGAAGAAGAAGGCGAAAACCTTCTGCTTGCACTTGAAAAAGAATTGCTTCGTCGCAGATTTGGTCCACCGGTTCGTCTTGAGGTAGCCAACGACATCAACCCTGAGGTACTTGAACTTCTGATTCGCGAGCTAGATATCAACGACGAAGATGTCTATCACCTGCCTTCACCACTTGATCTGACCGGGCTGTTTGAAATTGCGGGGCTCAAGCGTGCCGACCTTCGCTACCCACCGCACCCGGTAATCACTAACCGCTTCTTGCAGCCGGTTGAAGATAAAGATGTAAGTATTTTCTCGGCCATGCGTCAGCGCGATATTTTGATGCACCACCCTTACGAATCTTTCTCTACCTCGGTGCAGGCATTTGTTGAGCAGGCTGCTGCCGACCCAAAGGTGCTTGCAATCAAGCAAACTCTTTACCGCACCTCGGGTGATTCACCGATTGTTGACGCACTTATCGCAGCCGCAGAAGCCGGCAAGCAGGTTTTGGCACTGGTTGAAATTAAGGCACGCTTCGACGAGCAGAACAACATCGCTTGGGCTCGCAAGCTTGAGCAGGCCGGCGTGCACGTGGTTTACGGCATCGTGGGTCTAAAGACCCACTGCAAGTTGGCTTTGGTGATTCGTCAAGAGGGCGGCCAGCTGCGCCGCTACTGCCACGTTGGTACCGGTAACTACAACCCAAAAACCGCCCGATACTACGAGGATTATGGCCTACTTACCGCTCGCGAGTCAGTTGGCGAAGACCTAACCAAGCTGTTCAATCAGCTATCTGGCTATGCACCCGAGGCCGAGTTCAAGTCACTAATGGTTTCACCGGTTGGCGTTCGAGAAGGCCTTACCGAACGTATTGAACGCGAAATTGCTTTCAAGCAGGCTGGTAAAGATGCACGCATTCGCATCAAGGTGAACTCATTGGTTGACGAGCAAATTATTGACTCGCTGTACAAGGCATCTAACGCAGGTGTTCCGGTTGAGATTTTGGTTCGCGGTATGTGTGCACTAAAACCTGGCGTTCCAGGACTTAGCGAAAACATCAAGGTTAGATCTGTGCTTGGCCGCTACCTAGAGCACTCACGAGTGTTCACCTTCATGGGCGGTGGCGACCCTGCGGTGTTCATTGGCTCAGCCGACATGATGCACCGAAACCTAGATCGCCGCGTTGAGGCACTGGTCAGACTCTCGCAACCAGATCACATTCGCGAGCTAAACGGTTTGTTTGATTTGGCCATGAGTGAAAATGTTGCCTCTTGGTATTTGAGCGCGGACGGAACCTGGACTCGCCACCAAACCATGGAGAACGGCGCAATCTTGGTTGACCTGCAAGATCAGATCATGAAAGAAGTTCACGGAAAGCGTCACTCTCGCACCTAATGACTATTTACGCAGCCGGCGCTATCTTGTGGCGCGAAGAAAAAGGAAAACTCCTAGTTGCACTGATTCACCGCAATCGTCACAACGACTGGAGTTGGCCAAAGGGCAAAGTTGACCCGGGTGAATTTTTGCCCGAAACAGCAGTTCGAGAAATTGCCGAGGAAACCGGTCTAAAAATAAAACTTGGTCCACGCTTGAAAATTGTGAATTACAAAATTCCAAACGGCACACCAAAAGAAGTGCACTACTGGGCCGCGCGCGTTAGCCCAAGCGCACTTGCAAAATCAAAGTTCAAGCCAAGCGAAGAAGTAGAAAGCGTTGAGTGGCGCACGCCGGAAGAAGCGCGCAAACTCCTGACCTACGAGTTTGACAGCGAGGTACTTGATGAGCTCATGGCAATTCACAAAAAAGGATTGCTACGTACCAAACCGTTGATTATCTTGCGTCACGCAAAAGCAACTCCGCGCGCCGACTGGATGAATGGCCAAGCCGTAGACGACGGGAATCGCCCGCTGTTACCTGCAGGCGAGATTCAGGCAAAACAACTAATTAGGTTGCTTGGTGCTTTTTCCCCAAAGCGTGTAATTACTAGCCCATGGTCAAGGTGCCTCAACACCGTTGCGCCATATGCAAAAAAGCGCAATCTAAAGATCATTGAGCGCTCACAGCTGAGTGAACTTGGCAACAAAAAAGGTCCGAAGCG
>JAHEGM010000011.1 GCA_024645105.1 Rhodoluna sp. | reverse complement strand
CAATCTTGCGGGTAGCCATAGCCAAAGGGAAGTTCCACGGGGTAATAAATAGGCTTGGGCCAACCGGGCGCTTTTGCACCATGATGCGCATCTTGCCATCAGGTGCGGTTGCAAAGCGGCCTGCCTGGTGAGTGGTCTCTTCGCTGAACCAGCGCAAGAACTCGCTGCCGTAGGCAACTTCGCCGCGGGCCTCGGCAACCGGCTTACCCATTTCAAGTGACATCAAGATGGCAAACTCATCGGCCATCTCGGTGACCTTGTCAAAGGCCTTGCGCAGAATATCGGCGCGGAATCTTGGTGAGGTCTTTGCCCAATCGGCTTGTGCTGCGTGCGCTGCGGCAAGGGCAGCTTGACCATCGGCAGCGGTTGCGTTGGCAACCTGCACCAGCACCTTGCCGGTAGCTGGGTCAATCACATCAATTACTGACTTATCGCTTGAGTCGCGCCATTCACCATTGATGTAAAGACCGGTAGGAACCAGCCCTAATACGCGCGCTTCGTCTGCTGCAGTGATGCTCATAGTGTCTTCTCCATAATTGCGACAACCTCGTCGCGAGTTGGTTCAACCGGATTATTTAAGGTTACCGCATCGGCTACAGCGTCATTGGCTAGTGATTCCAAGTGGTCCTTGCCGATGCCAAAGTTTGAAAGTTTGCCTTTTAAGCCAACCATCTCAACTAATTCGGCAATGCGTGCAATTGCTGCATCGGCATTTTGTGCGTCTGTCTTTGAAGTTTCACCAACGCCGAGCGCAAAAGCCAAGCGTGCAAAACGCTGCATGCGGTGCGGAAGGTTGAACTTCAAAACTTCTTCAAGTACTAGGCAAAGCGCAACACCGTGAGGAATGTTGAACTGGCCTCCAAGTGCGTGACCAATGCCGTGCACCAAACCAAGACCAGTGTGTGAGAAACCAACGCCGGCAATGTGTGAGGCAAGCAGCATCTGCGCGCGTGCTTCAATATCATCACCCTTGGTGCAGGCGGTCACAATGTTTTGTGAAACCATTTCAACTACCTGCAGCGCAATGCCGTCACTGTATGGGTTAGGTCGCTTAGAAATATAAGATTCGGTTGCGTGTACCAGGGCGTCCATACCGGTTGCAGCGGTTGCTTTTGGTGGCAGGCCAACGGTTAGCTGTGGGTCAAGAATTGCAGCTTTTGCCAATGCGCTTGAGTGGCCAACGTAGAAACGCTTGTGGGTGTGCTCATCTGTGATCACACCAAATGCGTTTACCTCAGAGCCGGTTCCCGCAGTAGTTGGAATCGCAATGATTGGAATTCCCGAGTTCTTGAAATCAGTTGTGTAGTCAAGGCCGATACCGCGCTCTGGGTTTACCGCACCAAGTGAAACACCCTTTGCGGTGTCCATTGATGAGCCGCCGCCGAGTGCAATCAAGATGTCACATTTTGCCGCCGCACCCGCATCAGAACCTGCGTCAACGCAGGCAGTGGTTGGGTTTGGGGTCACGCCATCAAAGACACTTACCTTGATGCCGGCGGCCTCAAGACTTTCTTTTACCTCGGCGCAAATTGGTGATGCGCCCAAGAATGGGTCAGTAATAATAAGTGCGCTCTTTGCGCCCTGCGCAGAAGCTAGCTCGCCAACCTTTGAAACCGCGCCAACGCCAAAGTGAGCCGCTGGTTTTGGGTCTAGTACTAGTTCGTAGCTTGAAAGTTTTCTTGTCTCAGACATTCTTTGCCTCTTAGTTATCGATGCGAAGTGTTTGACCCATTAGGTCTTCGTACAACTTCATGGGGGTCATCTCGCCAGCTAGATCGCCATACTGCGCCTTTGCGCGGCGGAAGATCTGCTCAACCTGTGCCGATAGTTCAACCGGTACGCCAACTGCACGAGCAAGATCTGTGTGCAGGCCAAGGTCTTTACAGGCCAGGGCAATAGCAAAGCCTTCGTCGTAGTCGCCGTGCTTCAAAACAGAAAGCACATCGTTCTCTACAAAGTTTGAGTTTGCCGGGCTTGCAATTAGTGACTGACGCAAGACCTCTAGGTCTACTCCGGCCTTTACGCCAACCGCCAGAACCTCGGCAGTTGCCACCAGGTGTGAGAACCAAAGCTGGTTGATGGCAAGCTTCACTGCGTAGCCGGCGCCAGCCTTACCCACGTGCAAGATGCGCTTTGGGTCACCCATTGCCTCAAACACGTTTTTCATGGTGGCAAATTGCTCAGCTGTACCACCGGCAAAAATCTGCAGTTTTCCGTTTGCTGCACCAACAGACATACCCGATACCGGTGCGTCCATAATGTTTAGGTGGCGGCCCTCGCTGCTCTTGCGGGCGCGCTCGGTAACCTCAGGGACCGAGGTAGACATATCAACCCAATAGCCGCCGTCTTTGATGCCGGAAAGAATTCCGTTTTCGCCCATTGAAACCATGTCAACGTGCTTTGGGGTTGGCAGCATGGTGATTACAACATCACTCTTTGCAGCAACCTCGGCAGGGGTTGCGGCCCACTCGGCACCGTTTGCCAATAGTGTTTCTGCGGCTTCTTTGCGCACATCGTTCACTACCAACTTGAAACCGTTTAGCTGCAGGTTCTTGGTCATTCCAGAACCCATGTTGCCTAGGCCAATGAAACCTACTGTGGTTGTTTCTTTGTTAAACATTTGCTGCTTTCTAATTAGGAAATTTCCTGTGAACCAAGATTGATCCAAGTTGTTTTTAGTGCGGTGTATGAGTCAAGTGCGTGCAGTGATCTGTCGCGACCAAACCCCGATGACTTGAAGCCACCAAAAGGAACAATTATGTCGGCTACGTCAAAGGTGTTGATCCACACTGTGCCGGCGCGAACCTCGCGGGCAACTTTGTGTGCGCGTGAAATATCTTTTGTCCACACGCTGGCTGCCAAACCGTACTCTGTGTCGTTGGCAAGGTGAATTGCTTCGGCAACGGTTTTGAATGTTGTCACTGCAAGAACCGGGCCAAAGATTTCTTCTTGGCCAATTCGGCTTGAGTTATCTACGTTGTCAAGAATTGTTGGCTCAACGAAGTATCCGTTTTCAAGACCGGCAGCCGGGGTAAAGCGTGAGCCACCCATGGCAACCTTTGCATTTTCTTGCTTTGCAATTTCAAGATAGCCAAGCACGCGCTCAAGCTGCTTCTCACTTACGATTGCGCTCACCTGAGTTGATTCATCAAGGGTGTCACCAAGCTTCAGTGACTTAGCCACCTTGATGGTTGCCTCAAGAAGTTTGTCGTGCACGCTCTCGTGCACCAGCAAGCGAGACCCGCCGTGACAGGTTTGACCGGCGTTGTAGAAAATACCCCAGGCAACTGCAATCGCACAGGCCTCAATGTCTTCAACATCATCAAAGACAATGTGCGGTGACTTGCCACCAAGTTCAAGGGCTACCTGCTTGCCGTTTGTTTGGCCCGCGTATTCCTGGAACATGCGGCCAACAGCTGGTGAACCGGTGAAAGTAATTTTGTCTACCTGCGGGTGACGGCCAAGTGCCGCTCCTGCCTCGGCACCAAGACCGGTAACCACATTCAGCACACCTGCCGGAAGCCCTGCCTCAATTGCCAACTCGGCCACGCGAAGAGAAGCCAGGTTGGTGTTTTCGGCAGGCTTTAGAACCACAGAGTTACCGGCGGCAAGTGCCGGGGCTAACTTCCAGGCAGAAATAATCAGCGGGTAGTTCCAGGGCACAACAGCACCAATCACACCAAGTGGTTCGCGGGTAATCAGGGCCAGCGCCGACTTTGGAGTTGGGGCAATCTCGTCGTAAACCTTATCTAGCGCTTCGCCGTACCAGCGAAAACTACGCGCAGCAGATGGCACATCAACATTTAGCGAATCACCAATTGGGTGGCCGGTTTCAATTGACTCAAGTAGGGCAAGCTCTTCTTTGTTTTCAAGCAAAAGCTCAGACAGGCGAATCAGTACCTGCTGGCGGTGACGAACATCGGCCTTTGACCAAACACCAGATGCAAATGCTGCCGCACCAGACTTCACCGCCTTATCAACATCGGCAGCCTTACCGCGGGCAACTGTGGTGATCACAGAACCATCGCGCGGGGCAAGAGTTTCAAAACGCTCGCCGTCTGCGGCAGGCACAAACTTGCCATCAATAAAGAGGTCGTTCTTTGGTTGCAGGTTTTTTGCCTGCTCTACCCAGTTCTTAGCCAATTGGGCCTATCTTTCTAAGTTAAATTGTGAAGCGCTTGACTGCGTCGTGGTCTAATTCAACTCCCAATCCAGGGGCGTTTGGCACCACAACATCGCCATCTTTATTAACATTCACCGGCTTAATAAAGAAGTCTCGGCGTTCAACCGTCCAGCCCGGTGGATCAAAAGGGAACTCAAAGTATGGGCCACCACCAACACCTGTAACCACGTGCAGGTTAGCCAGCACACCAATACCGTTTGTCCATGAGTGCGGGGTGAACTGGCGGTGCTTTAGCGCGGCGGCCTCGGCCACCTGGCGAGCACGAAGCATTCCCACTGCAAGAACCACGTCTGGCTGATAAATATCAAGTGCATCGTGATCAATCAGGTGAGCAAGCTCGCCCATTGAACGAACCATCTCGCCACCTGATAGCTGCACGCCAACTTCTTGGCGCACACGCTTCATGCCTTCGATATCTGCCTGCGGCAGCGGCTCTTCAATCCACAAGACTTTTAGTTCGTGTAATTCTTTAGCAACCGAGTGCACCTTACTCAAGGTAAGTGCCGGTTCAATATCGCCAGACATGCGCCACATTTGGTTCATGTCAACCATTAGGTCAAAGTCATCGCCTACTGCTTCGCGTGCTGCACGCACTGAGGCAATGCCTTCTTTTAGTGCGTCGCGTGAAATGCGAATCTTCATTGCCTTGAAGCCAAGTTCTTTTGCTGCAACCGCGGCATCGGCACGAGCTGCCGGGGCCTTTAGTTCACCAGATGATGCGTAGGCTGCCATGCGATCAGTTGCTCCACCAAATAGTGTGGCAACCGGAAGGTTGGCTACCTTGCCAATGATGTCCCACAGTGCAACCTCAAGTGGCCAGTAGCGTCCGCCGTGAAAGTTAATAGTTTCAATGCGCTTTACCTGGTTCACGATTTGCATTGGGTCAGTACCTATAAAGAGGTGCTGATAGGCCTCAAAGCCATCCATTGTGTCGCCAGAACCGTAGCCGGTAATACCTTCATCGGTTTCTACTGTCACCAAAGTTGCGGTGAACTCGCGACGAGGGTTTGGATCCCAGGCTGCATTGAACGGAGGGTCAAGCGGCAACCTCATGCGGGTTAGCTTGATGTTTGTTATTTTCAAGAGCCTAGTCCTTAGCGGTGTAGTACGGGTTGTGCGGAAGAGCACGGCTATCGAGTACGTCTTCAATACTCGGAAGATTTTGGGCGCCGTTCATCAGCGCGTTTCTGGTGGCCTCGCGGTTGTTGTGGTAGACGGCATCTGCGTCATCGGCACTTGGGTTTACCCACACTGCGGTGATGATCACGGTGTCGTCTAGGTCACTCTTTTTGATGAAGCCTTCGGCCACCGCATCGGCAACTCCGCCGGCTACTCCAGCCTGGGCTGCTCCCCAGATCATGGTGCCGTGGGTATCGCTGGCAGGTGCTGCCTTGGTTACAAACAGGGTCAATGGCTTGACCGGAAGTGATGGCTTTAGCACCACTACATATGGAACGTGCCCCTGAGAAGGAGTGGCCAGGGCTGTTGCCCAGGCCACTCCCGCAGGACCTTCACGGTGGCCAAACACAGTATTAATGTGTGCTGCGTTTACGCCTTGACCTACGAATGATTCGCCGATCTGCATGTGAAGTGCCATCTCAGGTTCCTTTACCTATTTACTACTTTGAATAACTGAATTGCTACCGAAATTATTCGGTGATGAAGCCCTGCTCGATTAGGTAATCACGAGCGATGTCAGCTGGCTCGTCGCCATCTACGTCTGCACGTGCGTTAAGGGTCTGCATTACCTGGTCGGTTAGGGTTGCGGTCAACTTGTTGATGATGTCAGCAATTGCTGGGTACTTGTCTAGAGTTGTCTGCTTCAAGGTGAAACCAATCTGGTAAACAGGGAAGTATTCCTTGTCGTCCTGCATTACAACTAGGTCAAGAGCCTTGATGCGGCCGTCAGTTGCGAATACTTCACCAAAGTTGCAGTCTTCACCCTTGTCGGTTACTGAGTAGATAGCACCGGTGTCTAGAGTTACAGTCTTACCCTTTAGGCCGTAGGTAGCCTTTAGGCCTTCCCAACCATCTGGGCGAGATGCAAACTCAGACTCAACACAGAAGGTCTGCTCTGAAGCTGGAAGCTTTGCAACGTCTGAGAATGACTTAACGCCAAGCTCAGCTGCCTTCTCTGAACGAATTGCGAATGCGTAGGTGTTGTTAACCGCAGCACCGTCTAGCCATGCAATTCCGTTAGCACCGTCGGCAGCCTTAACTGCGTCGTACTGTGCCTGTACTCCTGGAACTGGCTTGTCGTTACCTAGGTATGCCAACCATGAAGTACCGGTGTATTCCCAGTAACCCATGAATTCGTCTGACTCAAGTGCGGTACGTACGTTCGCAGAACCAACGATGGTCTGGTAGGTAGTCTCTGCACCGTTAGCGTTTAGAAGTTGGCTAACCATGTTTCCCAGGATGTACTGCTCTGAGAAGTCCTTTGCACCAACTACACCGGTTAGACCAGCAAGAGCTGTGTTATCGGTAGATGCTTCTTCAGCGGCAGGTGCACAACCTGTCAATGTTAGGCTGCCGACAACGGCGACTGCAGCCAGTACAGTCTTAAGACTGGTTTTCATTTACTGCTCCTTATTAATCGATTAATAGATGAGTTCAGCTTTGAACTCATACTCCTTTGGGCTTCAACAAGTCTTCGACCAGACCGGCGAACCAGTCCATGCCCAAGGCGATGCAAGAAACCACTACTGCACCCGTCAGCGTGACGGCCTCTCGTGAAAGCTTTAGACCAACCACGAGCACCTCCCCCAAACCGCCGGCGTTGATGAATGTGGCAATGGTTGCCACACCAACACTGAAGACAAGGGTTGTTCTAAACCCTGCCAAAATTACTGGAACTGCCAAGGGCAGCTCAATCTTGCGAAGAATCTGGCCGCCGGTCATTCCCATGCCCTTAGCCGATTCAATTACTGATGGGTTGATCTGTGAGATGCCAACCATTGTGTTTCTAATTACTGGTAGCAATCCGTAGAAAACCAACGCGATGATTGCGGTTGACCAACCAATACCAAGGATCAAAGCAAGCAAGATGATCACACCAACGGCCGGAGTTGCCTGGCCGATGTTTCCGATGCCCACGATGGTGCCGCGCACAATCTTTGACTTTGATCGGCTAACTAAAATTCCGGCAGGAATCGCAATGGCCGCAACCAAGAGTGCTGCCGCGATTGAAAGGCGAATGTGCTCATCAACCTTGGCTGCCATGTAAGGCCAGTTGAGAGCAAAAGATTCAATCTTGTCTGGCTCGCCGCGCACGGTCAAGAACACAAGTAGGCCGGTTAGCGCAACCAAGATAAGTAGCGGAGTGCCCCAACGCTTGGCTGTGAAGAAGCGGCCCTTGCGGTCAGATGGCTGACTGTAAGAGGTGCTTACATCTACTGCTGGCTGAATGCTCATGATTATTTGCCCTTTTTGATACCAAGGCTTGATACGTCTGCGCCCAATGCGCTTGAGATCTCTTTCACAGAGATGCTGCCAAGTGACTTGCCCTTTGCATCAGTTACCGGCACCGGTGCTCCGCCGTTTAGAACAATGTGATCAAGTGCTTCGCGTAGGTTCTCAGAAATTTCAACGCTTGGGCCGGTGGCACTGGTTGAACTTAACTTTGCGCTACTGATTGGAATAAGGGCCAAACGCTTTAGCGCAGCACCCTCACCAATGAATGATGAAACGTAATCGCTAGCTGGGTTAGCCAAAATGTTTGCCGGAGTATCAAACTGCTCAATCTGTGAACGCTCACTAAGAACAGCAATGCGGTCACCAAGTTTGATTGCTTCGTCAAAGTCGTGAGTCACAAACACAATTGTTTTTCCGATTGTTGCCTGCAGTCTCAAGAATTCGTCTTGCAACTTTTCACGTGTGATTGGGTCTGTTGCACCAAACGGTTCGTCCATCAACATTACCGGTGGGTCTGCTGCAAGTGCGCGGGCAACACCTACGCGCTGCTGCTGGCCACCTGAAAGCTGCTTTGGGTAGCGGTTAGCAAATTTGCTTGGGTCAAGTTCTACCAGTGAAAGAAGTTCTTCAACTCTTGAGGCAATCTGTGCTTTGTCCCAACCCAAAAGTTTTGGCACCACAGATACGTTCTCGGCGATGGTCATGTGAGGAAACAAACCAATTTGCTGAATTACGTAACCAATGCGGCGACGAAGAATGTTTTGATCAAGCGAAAGAATGTCTTCACCGTCAATCTTGATTGAACCTGATGTTGGTTCAATGATGCGGTTGATCATCTTCATGGTTGTGGTCTTACCGCAACCAGAAGGACCCACCAACATAATCAGTTCGCCAGGGTTGATGCTCATTGAGAAGTTCTCAACTGCAGACTGCGGCTGATTTGGATATGACTTGGTGACGTTGGTTAATTCAATGCTTGCGCCACTAGTTGCTTTAGACACGGATGCCTCTCGATGTTGTTAGACGGTTGATCAAAATGAAAACTGCATCAAAGCTCAGTGCAATAATCACAATCACCACTGTTCCGGTGAGTGCAAAGTTAAGTGCGTTCGCTGCACCAAGCATTGATAGACCCTTGAAGATGTACGCACCCATTCCAGGGCCGGCAACATAAGCCGCAATTGCTGCAATACCAACCGATAGCTGCGCGGCAACACGAAGCCCGGTAAGAATCACAGGCCAGGCAATCGGAAACTGGATCTTCATGAGTACGGCAACTTTGCTCATGCCCATGCCGCGGGCTGACTCAATTACTGCTGGGTCAACTTCGCGAAGGCCAACCACTGTGTTTCGCACAATCGGTAGCAGCGAGTAGATGCTGAGGGCAAAAACGGTTGATGCCCAACCCAGGCCCATTATCGGTATCAAAATGGTCAGCAGCGCCATAGACGGAATGGTAAGAATTACACCCGCAGTGGCAACTGCCGCCGAACGGGCTACCGGCTTCTCCCAGACCAAAAGCCCGGTGCCGACGCCAATTATTGAAGCAATGACCAGTGAGATCAGCACGACTAGGACGTGCTCGGTCGAGAGCTCAAGAATCTCGTCGGCTTTCTTGATTAGGAATGGCAGGACCAAACTCAGGTCATAATCCATGCCGGCCTCCTCTTTGAGAGCTAATCGGTGCTTTTGCCCCGATAACCCAAAACTAGAAAGTGGTTGTGTATACCGCAACGAGAGTTGGTAGTATGTCAACTAAATACGATAACAATCAGATAACCAGGGTTTTAGCCAAGGTGTTCGCGAGGGGGAACTTATGGCAGAGCAGAAATTGGCGCAGCGCCGAAATGCCGCTGGGCTAAGCCGCGATCTAGAGGTGCTTGAGGTGCTGGGCACCCCAGAGGCCCTGCGCAATCGTGGTTTAGGGGTCAATAGAGTGGCCGAACTCACTGCGCGCGATAAGGGGCAGATCTCCCGAACCCTAGCAACCCTTGCAGATTCCGGTTTTGTCGAGCGCGATAGAGCAACCGGAAAATACCGCCTTGGCTTTCAGCTGTATTCACTTGCCTCAAGAACCGCCGAGGCTCGTTTTGTTGAAGAGGCGGGCCGATACCTGCGCAAGGTTGTGAACCTAACTCACGAGACCACGCACCTTTGTGTTTTGCGCGGTGGCAATGTGCTGACTCTAAAGAGTGAACTTTCAACTCACGCCTTTCGCGGCGTTGGCTGGGAGGGCGTGAGTGTTGCAGCACTGAGTACCTCTTCTGGCCGCGCACTACTCAGCGACTGGAATGAAGCCGAAATTGAAGAGTGGTACGAAGAGCACGCCAAAGATAATTTGATTATTCGCCCAACCATTGGTGCGTCGGTTCAAGAAACCGGTGGCTTGCAAAGCCCGGAACAAAATCGTCGCGTTGAGAAAATAAAAAACGTTGAAGACTTGAAAAAAGAATTGGCGCAGATTCGTAAAGCCGGATACGCAAAAGTTGACGAAGAGTTTGAGTGGGGCCTGGTTGGAGCATCGGCACCAATTAGAGATCACTCAGACAAAATTATTGGAGTAATCAACGTGAGTGCACCTAAAACCAGAATTGGTTCTCACTTGGATCAGGTTGGCGAAATCATTGCAAAAGTTGGTTTGGAGTTTTCGCTAAACCTCGGTGCAACAAAACTTACCTACTAAGTTTTATTTCTGCCTGCTTTGGTTTCCACTGCGTAATTGCAGAACCAAGTGCCACCAGCACCGCGCCCACCGGTAGGTTCCAACTAAACGGTTCGCCAAGCACAAGCCAACCAATAAATAGTGAAACCAAAAGCGTTGGGTAACTTGCCGAGCTTGCGATTGCACTTCCTGCTCTGTCAATGAGCTGCAGGTTCCAAATGTAGGCAATGCCGCTGCCGATGGTGCCCATCAAAATCATTGAAGAAATAATTTCAAAAGTAAAAGTTGTTCTGATCATTTCTTGACCCAACACCGCACCGGTGAATAGGTAGGCAGGCAGAAGCGCTGCAGAGGCAAAGGTCACCTGCCAGGTAGCGATCACTTCAGATCTTTGGCCCTGACCCAAAAGATATTTGTGCGAGAACGGAATTGCTACTCCGTAGCAGAACACCGCAAGCACAATGGCGGCCACACCAATTGGGTCGTTGTCACCAATGTCACCGTTTGAAATTCCAAGTGCCCAAAGCGCACCAACTAAACCAACAAAGATTCCAGATACCTGGCGCAGCGTTGGCTTCTCGTCTCTAAACGCAATCAGCATCACAATCAAAGTTGTAATTGGGTTTGCGGTATTAATGATGCTGGCAATCACGGTGCTGACATGTTCCTGCGCAAAGGCAAACAGAGTACCTGGAACCGCGTTCATCAAAATTGCCACGAACAGAATTTTTAGTTTGAACTTGCCGTCAAGCTTGGTGTCAAACTTTTTTGCTTTCACAAAAACCCAAAGGGTTATTGCGCCTAGTACGCAGCGCCAAAAGGTGACTCCCGCTGGCGGAAAGGCAAGCAGGCCCATCTCAATAAATAAAAATGATGCGCCCCAAATTAAGCCAAGCCCTATGTACTGCCAGATCCAGGGCTTGCTTTGGTTATCTAGGGAGGATGCCGAAGGCATTTGCTAGTTTCATAATCTTTTCTGCACGACCAAGGCGAGGAAGGTCCGAGCCGTCGCGAATTACACGTCCGCGCGCTTCGAAATCGGTGATGAAATCGTGAGCCCAAGTTACATCGGCAACTGTTGGGCAAATGGTTTCGTTAATAACTGCCAACTGGTCCACATCAAGACACAACTTTCCGGTCATGCCAAGTGCAACTGCAAGCTCACTCTTTTCTTTAAGCACACCGTGATTTGAACCAACGGTTGGGCCATCAATTGGCCCTGGCAAATTTCCGATGCGGCTTGCCACAACCAGTTTTGATCGCGGGTAGGCCATGGCCAAATCATCAACGCTGGTTCCAGTGTCGCGGCGGTAGTCACCGCTACCAAAAGCCAAACGGTAGGCACCCTTAGCCGAAGCAATCTCGCGTGAGTCTTCAATGCCAAGCGCAGATTCAACCAGTGCAATCACCGGCAGAGTTGAGCCAAGTGCCGCATAAGTTTCGGTTACCTGTGAAGCGGTCTCAGTCTTTGCAAGCATCACACCTTTTAGGCCTTTGACGCCCTTAAGTCCATCAAGGTCTTGGCGCCAGAAATCGGTGGTGTAGTCGTTGATGCGCACCCAAGCGCTGCCGCCACCGTTTAGCCAGGTGATTACTTTTTGCAGTGCCTCGACCTTGTACTTTGGGTCAACGGCGTCTTCAACGTCAAGAATGATTTCGTCGGCACGGCTCCTAGCGGCTGGGTCAAATAGCTCCTCGCGCATGGCATTCACAAGCAGCCAAGAGCGTGAGATTTCTGAATTGCTATTCATTGGGCGTATCCGATCTGGTTC
>JAHEGM010000008.1 GCA_024645105.1 Rhodoluna sp. | reverse complement strand
TAATTACTAGCCCATGGTCAAGGTGCCTCAACACCGTTGCGCCATATGCAAAAAAGCGCAATCTAAAGATCATTGAGCGCTCACAGCTGAGTGAACTTGGCAACAAAAAAGGTCCGAAGCGTACCAAGAATGTCATTAACGATATTGTTGAAGACGGCCGGGCATCGGTTATTTGTTCCCACCGCCCCGCGCTACCAACAATCTTTGAAACCCTAGCGACCTATGCAACCGCCGGGCAAAAGGCGCAACTTGCTGAAGGCCTAGGGCTAAAGCCTGCCGAAATGATGGTGCTGCACCTGAGCACAGCAGATGCAGGCAAGGTAAGAAAGATTGTTTCGATAGAAAGATACGGCGTAATCTAAAGCCATGAACTCATCGGTGAGCCAAGGACTGCCCCTTCTAAAGAACGCAGCTGGCGAGCCAGCTCTGTGCCTAGTTACCGGGGCCACGGGCTACATAGGTGGGCGCCTTATTGTTGAACTTCTGCAGCACGGGTATCGGGTTCGCATTCTTGCCCGCAATGCCGACAGACTCAAATACCACCCATGGATTGACCAGGTTGAGGTATCTGAGGGTGATGCGCACGATCCAAACGTTTTAGCCGAGGCAATGATTGGTGTTGACGTTGCCTACTATTTGCTGCACGCACTGATGTCTAAAGATGACTTCGAACAAGAAGAGCGCGAGATGGCCACCGGCTTTGGCAAAGCCGCCAAGGCTGCAAAGGTAAAGCGCATCGTTTATCTTGGCGGCATCATCGCGCCAAACGAAACCATGTCACCTCACCTTCAGGCAAGAGCCGAAACCGGTGAAATTCTGCGCGCCTCTGGAGTACCGGCAATTGAACTTAGGGCTGGCGTTGTGATTGGCTCCGGTTCTGCCTCTTTCGAGATGCTCAGATACCTAACCGAGCGCCTGCCAATCATGACCGTACCTAAATGGGTGAACGTTCGCATTCAACCAATTGCGGTACGCGATGTTCTTCGCTACCTGGTGGGTGCGGCATCTATTAACCCAACTGTGAGTGGCGCCTTTGATATTGGCGGCCCCGAGATTTTCACCTATAAAGAAATGATGCAGCAGTACGCCGAAGCGGCCGGGTTGCCAAGACGAATCATCATTCCGGTTCCGGTTCTCACCCCAAGGCTTTCAAGTGGCTGGGTTGGCCTGGTTACCCCCGTGCCGTACACGCTGGCAAAACGCCTAGTGGCAAGCTTGAAGAACGAGGTAGTTGCGGCCGATGACAGCATCAGGGGTTTGATTCCAGATCCGGTTGGTGGCCTAACCCCGTTCAAGCGTGCAGTGCAACTTGCGCTAACCAAAATTAAAGATGCCAGAGTAGAAACCCGATGGAGCGATGCATCTGTGCCTGGAACCCCGTCGGAGCCGCTGCCAACTGACCCAGACTGGGCCGGCGGAACTTTGTATCGCGATGTTCGAATCGTGCATTCCCCAGACTCCATTGAAGAAGTTTGGAAGCGGGTAGAGGCAATTGGTGGCGACAACGGTTACTCACTGGCAACCTGGGCCTGGGAAGTACGTGGTTTCATCGACAAGATTTTTGGTGGCGTTGGTCTTCGTCGCGGTCGCCGCGATCCAAACCTGCTTCAGGTGGGTGACGCGTTGGACTTTTGGCGCGTAGAAGAAATTTCCAAGCCAAAGCTTTTGCGACTGCGGGCCGAAATGAAAATGCCGGGACTTGCTTGGCTTGAATTTGGCCTAGAAAAAGACGTAGAAACCGGTGGCACCATTTTGACCCAGGTGGCAATCTATGCACCCAAGGGTTTGTTGGGGCACGCCTACTGGTGGTCTGTTTGGCCAATGCACGGGCTGGTTTTTCCATCGATGGCTAAGAATGCGGCACTGGCCAAGAAATAAGTAACACTGCTCAGTTAGGCTGGCAGGATGAAAAAAACTTCTTGGGCCTCGCTGGCGATTCTGGCAGTAGCTATCACTTGGGGTGCTGCGTTTGTTCTCATGAAAGACGCCATCAACAACCAACCGTTTAATGACTTTTTGGCAACTCGCTTCACTTTGGCCGTACTTGTGATGATTGCATTTCGCCCATCTGTGCTCAAAGCAATTGACTCGGCTCAACTGAAGCATGGAGTTATTCTTGGCACCTTGCTTGCCGGAGGCTACATAACTCAAACCATCGGCCTAGAACTTACTACCGCCGCTATCACCGGATTTATCACTGGGCTCTATGTGGTCTTGACTCCGCTAATTGGCTGGATGATGTTTGGCAACAAGATCAATAAGCAACTTGTGGTTGGAATTGTTTTGGCCTTCACCGCTCTTGGAGTGCTGACTCTCAACGGCCTATCGATTGACGTGAATCAGCTCTGGGTGGTGCTCTGCGCGCTCTTGTTTGCCGGTCACATCGTTGGGCTTAGCGTTTGGAGCCCGGGTAAAGATGTTTACGCGCTCACCTTGGTGCAGCTTGCCGTGGTGGCAATCTACAGCTGGGCCGGGGCGATGCTTGATGGCGGATACGACCCACCGGTTAACGGAGATGGCTGGTTTGCCGTTATCTTTACCGCCGTGTTCTCGACCGCTGTGGCATTCCTGGTGCAAACCTGGGCACAAAGCATCATGGATCCATCTCGCGTAGCCATCTTCTTGACCACCGAGGTCCTCTGGACAGCAGTGATTGCCGTGTTGGTTGGCCAAGAGGTGCTGGGATTCAAGACCGTGCTTGGCGGCGCCATAATGGTGGCTGCCATGCTGGTTGTGGAATGGCCTACAAAAGCGTCTAAGGAACTACCAATCCAACCGCGCTTGGTAGACTAGTCAGGTTGTCTGGGTCACCCAGGCACTTGCGGGCCTCTAGCTCAGTTGGTTAGAGCATCGGACTTTTAATCCGAGGGTCGTGGGTTCGATCCCCACGGGGCCTACAGATAAAAAAATGCACCCCCTTGGGGGTGCATTTTTTATTGCCCTTAGATTACTTGCGGTTCTTGCTCCATACGTCAAAGGCAACGGCTAGAAGAAGCACCATACCCTTAACGGTCATCTGGGAGTCAATACCTACTGAGTTCAGGTTCATACCGTTTGCAAGTACACCCTGAATCACACCACCAATCATGGAACCGGTGACGGTACCAACACCACCTTGAACGGCAGCACCACCAATGAATACAGAAGAAATAGCGTCAAGCTCAAAGCCGTCTCCGGCCTTTGGTACGGCTGAGTTCATGCGGGCTGCGATAAGCACACCCGATAGCGCAGCCAGCGCGCCCATGTTTACGAACAACCAGAAGTTAACGCGACGCACGTTGATACCTGAAAGCATCGCTGCGTGCAGGTTTCCACCGATTGCGTAAATGTGGCGACCAAATGTGGTTTTGTTCATGATCATTGTGTAGACCACAACAAGGAATACCAAAAGAAGAAGAGTGAACGGAATACCGTTTGCCTGTGCCAACTGGAAACCTACGTAAGCAACCATTGCGCTCAAGGCAATTAGCTTCACGAAGAACCAGGTGCGGGGCTCAACTGGCTGGCCGTACTTCACGCGGCCCGCACGCTGGTTGATTGCCTGCCATAGCAGCGCAAGCACACCAAGAGCGGTCACGATAAGCGCAGTTGCGTTGAAGGCCGGTGGAAAACCAAGAGCGGCACCAAGAGCATTTTCTTTGTCTAGGAAGCCGTTACCGATTGCACGGAACTCGTCTGGGAAAGGACCAATGTTTGAGTTCTGCAATGTCATCAGAGCCATACCGCGGAACAACAACATACCGGCGAGGGTCACGATGAATGCAGGAATACCAACGTAAGCAACCCAGAAACCTTGCCAAACACCAACCAGCGCACCAATTACCAGCGCACCCAAGATACCGGCCCACCAAGGAAGTGCAGGTAGCCAATCCCAGCCATCCTGCTCAAGCGGGCGAACGACCAAGATACCGGCAACGGCACCAATGAAGGCCGCCACCGATCCAACTGAAAGGTCAATATGGCCGGCGATGATCACCATCACCATTCCAATCGCCAGAACAAGAATGTATCCGTTCTGCACCACAAGGTTTGACCAGTTACCCGGGGTCAACGATGCGGCGTTTGGAGTGGTTGCAGCGAAGAACAGAATCAAAGCGATAAGCGCTAGGAAGATACCGTTCTGACGAAGGTTCACACCTTCAAGACGCCCACGGATATTTGCCAGCAAGCTGGTCTTTTCCTTTGTTGCGGTTGCCATTATTTCTTGCCCTTCTCTGCTGTCATGTACTTCATAAGTAGCTCTGGAGTTGCCTTATCTTTTGCGACTTCTCCGGTGATTGTGCCCTCGGCCAATGCGTAGATGCGGTCACAGATACCAAGTAGCTCAGGAAGCTCACTTGAGATCACGATTACACCCTTACCTTCATCGGCCAAGCGTTGAATGATTGTGTAAATCTCATACTTTGCGCCAACGTCAATTCCTCGGGTTGGCTCGTCAAGAATCAGCACCTGTGGGTTTGAGTTGATCCACTGGCTAAGCACTACCTTCTGCTGGTTTCCGCCAGACAGCTTGCCGGTGATTGACAACACGGATGGAGCCTTGATGTTCATGCTCTTGCGGTATTCCGATGCGACTTTGAATTCTTCGTTGTCATTCACAAGGCCAAACTTCACAAAGGTGTGGAGCGATGCCATAGAGATATTGCGCTTGATGTCGTCAATCAGGTTCAAACCAAAACGCTTGCGGTCTTCAGTTGCGTAGGCAAGGCCCGATTCAATTGCTCGACGAATTGTGCTCACGTTGGCTTCTTCACCATTGATGAACACCTTGCCGCTGATGTTTGTGCCCCAGCTGCGACCAAAAAGGCTGCGCGCAAACTCGGTACGACCAGCGCCCATGATGCCGGCGATGCCTACGATCTCACCCTTTTTTACATTTAGGTTGACGTTGTCAACCACAACTCGGTTTTTGTCATCCGGGTGGTAAGCGGTCCAGTTTTCTACGCGAAGAATTTCTGCGCCGACTTTTGACTTGTGTGCTGGGTAGCGGTTATCCATTTCACGACCAACCATGCCCTTGATGATGCGCTCTTGATCAACCTTGCCCTTACCCATCTCAAGGGTCTCAACAGTCTTTCCATCGCGAATGATTGTGGTCTTGTCTGCAATCGCAGCAATCTCGTTCAGCTTGTGCGAAATGATGATGCAGCTGATTCCCTGGCCTTTGAGGTGACGCAATAGATCTAGCAGGTGCGCTGAGTCTTCGTCGTTCAGCGCCGCAGTTGGCTCATCAAGAATCAAAAGTTTTACGCGCTTTGAAAGTGCCTTGGCAATTTCAACTAGCTGCTGCTTACCAACACCAATGTCCTTGATCTTGGCATCTGGGTTTTCTTTGAGCCCAACTCGGGCCATAAGCTTTTGCGCCTCTTGACCGGTCTTGTTCCAGTCGATCAAACCAAAACGTTTGATTTCGTTATTCAAGAAAATGTTTTCGGCAATCGAAAGGTGCGGGCTAAGGGCCAGCTCCTGGTGAATGATTACGATGCCTTCTGCTTCGCTCTCGCGGATGTTTTTAAAAGCTACGACTTTGTTTTCGTAAACGATGTCTCCCTCGTAGGTGCCGTGTGGGTAAACACCGGAGAGCACCTTCATAAGGGTTGACTTGCCCGCTCCGTTTTCACCGCAGATTGCGTGGATCTCACCACGGGCCACATTCAGCGAAACGTTGTCTAGGGCTCTAACACCTGGAAATACCTTGGTGATTGACTGCATCTCAAGGATGTTCTGGGTCATTTCTGGAGCCTCTTCTTTGGGGACTGGAACATTGAGTCTATTGTCTTTTTGTACTGACTGGTGGGGCGCCTAAGCGCCCCACCAGCTAGTTGTACTACTTACGGAACTAGGAATTAACCTAGGTCTGCTTCCTTGATGTAGCCAGAGTCAATCAACAATTCCTTGTAGTTGTCTGTGGTCACGATGTAAGGGGTTAGTAGGT
Organism: Rhodoluna sp.; assembly: GCA_024645105.1. Taxonomy (GTDB): domain Bacteria; phylum Actinomycetota; class Actinomycetes; order Actinomycetales; family Microbacteriaceae; genus Rhodoluna. The sequence goes on along the minus strand of JAHEGM010000008.1, from coordinate 6,340 downwards.
ATGAAGGTACAACCTTCACGCCGTTGTCGTAAGTGGTGGTGTCGTTGGTCTCAGGAGTCTCACCGTTAAGGATCGCCTTCGCCATGTCTACTGCAACCTTTGCAAGTTCACGAGTGTCCTTGAAGATGGTTGAGTACTGCTCGCCAGCCAACATTGCCTTCACTGAAAGTACTTCAGCGTCCTGGCCAACGATGGTAGGCATCTTTGAGTAACCAGCGTCGGTTAGAGCTGCGATGATACCGCGGCTTAGACCGTCGTAAGGTGATAGAACACCATCAACCTTTGCCTTGGCGTATGAACCAACAAGGATGTCTTCCATACGCTTCTGAGCTACGGCGCCGTCCCAACGTAGGGTAGCTACCTTCTCAAATGCAGTCTGGCCTGACTTCACAACTAGAACTCCGCTGTCGATCAATGGCTGTAGAACAGACATTGCACCGTTGTAGAAGAATGTTGCGTTGTTGTCATCTGGTGAACCAGCGAAAAGCTCAACGTTTAGTGGGCCTGCTGCGTTTGCACCGTCAGCTGAGGTTGAAGCCTCAGTTGCGTATACGCCCATACCTACTAGTAGTGAAGTAGCCTGCTGTACACCAACCTTGAAGTTGTCGAAGGTTGCGTAGTAGTCAACGTTTGCTGAGTCACGAATCAAGCGGTCGTAAGAGATAACAGGCACGCCTGCATCCTTAGCTGCCTGAAGAACGTCAGTTAGCTGAGTTCCGTCGATTGCTGCAATGATAAGAGCCTTTGCGCCCTTGGTTAGCATCGCCTCAAGCTGTGAAACCTGGGTTGGGATGTCATCTTCAGCGTACTGAAGGTCAACTGAGAAGCCGTCTGCCTCTAGAGCTGACTTGATGCTGTCACCGTCTGAGATCCAACGGGTTGATGACTGAGTAGGCATCGATACACCGATAAGACCACCTTCGGCGGTTTCTGCTGCAGGAGCACAACCGGTTAGGGCTGTTACTACAAGTGCACCAGCTGCCGCTAGGCCTAGTACTTTCTTGAACAATTCAGTTCCTTTCAAAGAGCAACCGGACCAGCCGCTTTTAGCTTGAACTCCAACGTGTCCAACTCGTTGAAGTATTTGGGGATTTCTCCCCAAGTCTCAAAATGTGAGCGTTCACATTTCTTGCCTCTAGCCTGCCATAGGCCAGGGGTCAAAAAGGTTCTTTTCTATAACTGTCCGTATACATTTTGATAACGACTGAATAAAGATTCGATCTTTTCCTGGGGTAGACGCTTGGGTTCCCCCACCTGCATGGCAATGGCCACAGACTTCGCCGCGTCCTCGCACATCACGGCAGCCTTTAGGGCATCCTTGCCATTTTTGCCAATGGTGAAGACCCCGTGCTGGCGCATCAAGACCGCCTTGGATCGGTGACCGGCAAGGGTCTCAACAATCCCGCGACCAATTGAGTCATCGCCAATGATGGCAAATGGGCCAAGTGGAATGTCTCCGCCAAACTCATCGGCAATTGAGGTCAGCACGCAAGGAATCTCCTTTTCGGCTGCGGCAAACCCGCAAGCGTAATTGGAGTGGGTGTGCACTACTCCGCCCACCTCTGGCATGTTTCTATACACATAGGCGTGCGCCGCGGTGTCACTTGATGGAGAGTGCTCGCCCTCAAGAACTTTTCCGTCTAGATCGCAAAGCACCATGGACTCCGCAGTGAGATCTGAATACATCACGCCGCTTGGCTTGATTAAGAATCCGCCTGCAACTCGCTGCGAGATATTTCCGCCGGTCCAAATTACGAGACCTGCTTTCCATAGTTGCGCGTGCAACTTGGCAAGCTCTTCTCGTTCCTTAGCGAAACTAACCATTTGCCACCGCTTCTCTGCGAAGCGCCTTAAGGCGCTTCATAACGTTGTTCTCACCGCGACCAAAGTAGTCGTGCAGAATTTCGTATTCAGCGTACAGGCGATCGTAAATTTTTCCACGCTCTGCATTTGGTTGGTAGACGCCCTTTGAAAGACTGCCCATGGCTTCAGCTGCTTCGCCAACAGATGCATAAGCTCCGGCAGCAACCGCGGCGTGAATGCAAGAGCCCAGTGCCGGCCCCTGCGCCGAGTTAATCACGCTCAGCGGCAACTGCAAGATGTCACAGTACAGCTGCATTAGAAATGCGTTCTTTAGCAAGCCTCCGGCAACGATGAACTCGGTGACCGGCACACCAGATTCGCGGAAGGTCTCAACAATCTTGCGAGTACCAAATGCCGTTGCCTCAAGTAGCGCACGGTAGCCGTCTTCAGGCTTGGTGGTTAGCGTGGCGCCAATCATCAAGCCAGATAGCTCGTGGTCAACCAAAACAGATCTGTTTCCCGAGTGCCAGTCAAGGGCAAGTAAGCCGTGCTCGCCAACCTGTTGGGTTGCCGATAGCTCAGTTAGGTATTCGTGAATAGATAGCCCCTTGGCTTTGGCGGCCTCGTGGTAACTGCCCGGCACCTGGTTCTTCACGTACCACGCAAAGATGTCGCCAACACCTGATTGCCCAGCCTCGTAGCCGTAGTAACCGGAAATGATTCCGCCATCAACCACTCCACACATGCCCGGCACTTCGCTAAGGGTTGCGCCGTTCATCACGTGGCAGGTTGAGGTTCCCATGATGGCAACCATCTGACCTGGCTCGGTAGCTTTGGCCGCAGGGGCAGTCACGTGCGCGTCAACGTTTCCAACCGCAACCGCAATTCCCTCTGGCAGTCCGGTCCAAGCAGCAGCCTCTGCGGTTAGTGTTCCGGCCGCATCGCCGAGCTGGCCAATCTGGTGGGATATTTTTTCTTCGGCAAAGTTTGCGAAATCAGGATTCAGCGCCGCAAAGAATTCTTTGCTTGGGTACTTACCGTCTTGGAGGTTTCCCTTATAACCGGCCGTGCAAGCATTGCGAACATAGGTGCCGCAAAGTTGCCAAATAATCCAGTCGGCTGCTTCAACAAATTTATACATGGCGTTATAAACCTCAGGTGCCTCTTCAAGAAGCTGCAGGCCCTTAGCAAGTTCCCACTCAGAAGAAATCTGGCCACCGTATCGGCTCAGCCAAGATTCGCCGCGTTCGCGAGCTAGTTCATTAATGCGATCGGCATGCGGTTGGGCCGCGTGATGCTTCCAGAGTTTTACGTAGGCGTGTGGGTTGTTTTTAAACTCATCAAGGTTGCTGAGTGCCACACCGTCTTTGGTTGAGGGCACCATGGTGCAAGCGGTGAAGTCAGTGGCGATGCCAATTACATCGGCCGGGTCAATACCGGCATCTTTTACCGCCGCAGGAACGGCAGATTTTAGAACGGCAACATAATCGTTGGCATCCTGCAGCGCCCAGTCGGGGCCAAGTGCGGCACCAGAAGATGCCAGCGTGGTGTCCATCACCGCATGCGGATACTCGAGTACCGCCGAACCTAGTTCTTTACCGTCAGAGACGCGGGCAACAACTGCGCGGCCAGAGAGAGTTCCGTAGTCAACGCCGATTACATATTTTTCAGTCTTCACAAGTTTTTATGTTATCGCTAACATAAACAGACCAAAACCACGCGAGGTTTCGTTTGTATAACTGTTGATTTAGAGCTTGGGCGCGATAGCGGTTGACTCACGCACCACGATTTCAGGCACCAGACTGTTGCCCTTGATGGCCTTGCCCGATTCAAGCCGGCCAAGAATCATCTCCATAGATACTCGGCCAAGTTCGGCAAAGTCTGGGCGCATTGTGGTTAGTGGTGGTTCGTAATAAGCCGACTCCGGCACATCGTCAAAGCCAATAATGCTCACTCGCTCTGGCACCTTGTAGCCGCGCTGTCTGAGCGCTCGCATCAGACCAAGAGCTAGGTGATCATTGGCGGCGAAGATAGCGGTTATCTTGCTCTTATCTAGCTCCAGGTTCTTGCCGATTTCGTATCCGGTTGGCACAGACCAGTCGCCCTCAATTACCTGCGGCTTTAACTTGGCGGCCTTCATGGCCTCTTCATAGCCTCTTACTCGAGGCGGGGCATCAAACCAAGACATCGGCCCGGCCACGTGCAAAATCTTTTTGTGCCCCAAAGAAATCAAATGCTCGGTGGCTCGCCTGGCCCCGGCTTCGTTATCTAACTCAGCAGATAACTTTTTTGATTTATTAGGGCTGTCAATGAACACCACTGGAATATTGGTGACGAGTTTTTCTACGGCTTTTACCGAATTTGATTGCGGAGTGATAACCACAAGACCTTCGATACCCACTCGCCTTAGGTGTTGAATTCCCTGGGCAATCGATTCGCCATCAAGAGGATCAACCGATGCTGATATGGCGAAGTAACCGCCTCTTCTTGCCTCTTCTTCCATGGCGTGCATCATTCCCGCAGGGCCGTGGTACACGGTGTCAGAAACCAAAATGCCAACAATTTTTGATTTTGAAGTTACCAGTGCACGAGCGGCAGCATTTGGCACGTAGCCAAGCTGCTTCATTGCATCTAGGACACGATCTCTGGTTGCCTCTTTGGTGTAGGGCCCGTTATTAATTACCCTCGATACCGTTTGGTGCGAAACTCCGGCCAACTTAGCCACATCGTAAATATTTGGTTGCCTCTGTAGATCAACCATGGCTTAGCACCTTTTCAAGTCTTGCCAAGATTTGTTCAACTGAATCTTTCCAGCTGTTTTCTTTATCTGGTGTTACCGCACGCCGCACAGTTAATTCAACCTGTACGACTTTTGCTTTTTCACTGATTGCAAAATCAAACTCGCCAAGAGCCTCGACCATAAAAACTATTCGCTTTGGTAAATCCAGTGCCGTGATGACAGACTTTGACTTCTCGCCATCAACGGTTGTCTCAAATTTAATTCCAACATGCGAGATGAACTTTTCAGTTTCACCAAGCCAACTGCTTAGGCCTTCGGCCGAGGTTAGGGCAACTAGGGCTTCTTTGAGAGCAACGCCGGCGACTACTTTACGCTTCACTGCAGCTTGGGTCACACCCTGCAATGGCTTGGGCGATAGCTTGAACCCGGACAAAAAGCCTTCCACGACTAATACTTCTCTGTTGCCAAAAAGGTATACGCGCAGCCTGCCCAAACCAGGGCTAGGGCAGAGTGAGTCAGTAGATATTCCAGCCCCACCGCATCAAACCAATTGCCGCCAAGGATTGGGTTCAGCCAAAGCAAAGAAACCGGCAGAGTCAGCAGGCCAAGAATTGCCCTCTTCTTATAGGCAAACCAAGTGATTACCGCTGCTGAAATCCAAGCCAAGAAACACATGTAGGTGGGGTACGCATCCTCGCCCGGCACAAAAGTTTGAGCGGCAAAAACAATTGCCACCGCAGCCACGGTGAGGTTTGGTCGAGGCTTTTCTAATCCCGGACCAAACAGTGTCCAACTCTTTGCCATTGGGTCTCCTACTTTCCAGAACCGACTCTAATACCCCAGGTACCGGAAACAGATTCACCCGGGGTTAGCCAAATCAAATCATCTCCGGAATTGAGCGCGTTGGCTGGGGCCGTCTGTGGCTCAACCGCCAAGCCCAATGTTGGGTGGGTGTAAATCATCAAATATTTAAAGACCGAATCTTGCCAGACGAAAACGTTGCTGCCATTGGCGTGAGAAACCTGCACCTGGGCAACTCCGTCTTCGTTGCGAGTTAGACCCCAGAAGCAATCGTCAAGGCTTAGTTCAGAAAATTTAGTTTGCATAATCTTCTGTGCAGTCTTCACCCCGGTTGGAATCTGTGCCGCGTTGTTTATGGCTTGGCTTTCCGCAAGCAAAGATACCTGGCTATCTGCAGCTGCAGAGATATAGGGGTGAGTGCCAAAGGCAACCGGAACTTTTAGATCTGCTTGATTGCGCGCGGTAATCACAGAAATTAATTCACTGCCACGCAGTGAAAAGCTAACCCGCACCAATACTGTGAATGGGTATGCTGCGTCCTCACCAAGAAGGTAGCTAAAAGTCACTGAGTCATCAGTTTTTGATTCAACTTCAAACTTGCGATTAAAAACTAAACCGTGGTTTGCGTTTAATTTTCCGTCATTAATCTCGGCCGAAAATTCTTGGTTCTCAAATTTCCAAGTTCCATTTGCTAACCGGTTTGGCCACGGTGCCAGGGTCACTCCGGCAAATGAGTTTTGAACATCTTTTTTGGTTGCGTGCGCAATTACCTCAACCCCGTCTATCAATAGGTGGGTTAGCGTTGCACCCCAAGGAGATACCAAAGCTCTCGCGTGCTCGTTTTGCAGCAGCAACTCATCTGCTAAAAACTCAGCTGGCATTAGTTAGCCAATGGAGTCTGCAAAGCGGTAGTAGGCGCTAGAGAACTGAAGCTCCTTGCGGAAGGCGCGAAGATTGGTGTCTTGATCAATCTGCACCAACTCAACGCCGGCAATT
>JAHEGM010000066.1 GCA_024645105.1 Rhodoluna sp. | reverse complement strand
AAAGGCCCTGGGAAACCGGGGTCTTTTCCTTTACCCCGATGTTGGGCCAGCCACGTGTGTCAAAATCTGTGGATAGATTTTGTGGATAACTCGCCGAGCGCCTGTGGATAACTACCCCTTTGGGCGAGTTATGCACAACCTTGAGGGTTAGGTTTAGGGTTTAGGAAAAACCTTATCAACAGTCAAAGAACCCAGTAAAAACGTGGCCTTTAGAGGAGTTTCCACATATTGTCCACAGGGTTTTCCACAACTTATGCACACATTGAACGGCGTGTCTGCACAGTTATCCACAGTTTTGTTCACAAGCCGGTTTCTTGAAACCGTGTCATTGGTGGATGCTAGACAAGTATCGGTCTGAAAAAGACTCAAAGAATAGGTTTGAAATGTCACTTTTAGCTGTTCCTCCGGTAGACCCAAGCCGCGGAAACGAGCGCATGCTGCCAAACGATATGTTGGCCGAGCAAAGCGCACTTGGCGGCATGCTGCTATCTGCCGAGGCTGTGGCCGAGGTTCAAGAGGCCGTTCGCGGAGTTGATTTCTACGCGCCAAAGCACGAGACCATTTTTGATGCAATCCTTACCCTTTTTGCAAAGGGCGAGCCAACAGATGTCATCACCGTCACAGACGAACTAACCAAGCAGGGAAACCTGGTCAAAGCTGGCGGTGTTGATTACTTGCACACCCTTACCTCTATCGTGCCAACCGCAGCTAACGCCGCGTTTTATGCGCAGATCGTTGCCGAAAAGGCAACCCTTCGCCGATTGGTAGAAGTAGGAACAAAGATCGCTCAACTTGGTTATGCCAACGAAGGTGAAGTTGACGATCTGGTTAACCAGGCACAAAACGATGTCTATGGTGTGATGCGCGGTGTCTCTAAAGAAGACATCGTTGACCTAAGCGTTTCACTTGAAGCGGCCATTAGTGAAATTGAGCACGCGCAATCACGCGGCGGCGAAATGACCGGCGTACCAACCGGTTTCATTGAACTTGATGAAATGACCCACGGTTTGCACGGTGGCCAGTTTGTAATTCTTGCCGCAAGACCTGCGGTTGGTAAGTCAACCCTTGCTCTGGACTTTGCTCGCAACGCTGCGATTAAAAACAACAAGGCAACAGTTTTCTTCTCACTAGAAATGGGTCGCGCAGAAATCGCGATGCGCATGCTTTCTGCTGAAACCGGAATCATGTTGCAAAACCTACGTAAGGGTTCTGTTGGCGACGCCGACTGGACTCGCATCGCAGCTATTCGCGGTCAGATCAATGACGCACCGCTTTATATTGACGACTCACCAAACATGACACTGGTTGAGATTCGCGCAAAGGCCCGCCGCCTAATGTCACGAGTTGATCTAAAGATGATTGTGATTGACTACCTGCAGCTGATGACCTCTGGTAAAAAAGTTGAATCACGTCAGCAAGAAGTTTCTGAGTTCTCACGTGCGCTAAAACTTTTGGCAAAAGAACTAAACGTTCCGGTAATTGCAATCTCGCAGCTTAACCGTAACTCTGAGCAAACCAAAGACAAGAAGCCAGAAATTTCGCAGCTTCGTGAATCTGGCTCGCTCGAGCAAGACGCAGACGTGGTAATTCTTTTGCACCGCGAAGCACAGTACGAAAAAGATCACCCACGTGCGGGTGAGGCAGACCTAATTCTTGCCAAGCAAAGAAACGGACCTACCGGAACAATCGCAATTGGTTTCCAGGGTCAGTACTCACGCTTCATGAACCTAAAGCAATAGTGCAACAATAGGTACATGCGCATAGTCCAAGCACTTCAATCCCTAGCTGCTTTTAGCGCAGCAATCGTCATCACCTTTTTGCAGCCGCAACGCGACATCATTGGCGTTGCATTCATTGGTGTACTTGGCCTGATGGTTGTTTCTGTGATTGCAGCAATTTCTCATGTGGTTGCCGCATTCGTGGTTGGCACAAAAAACGCAATTCTTTTTAACGGCGCAATCATTTTGCTACTGGCAATTCAGATCGCCGCACAGGTGGCGTCACTAACCGGTGCCGATGCGCAAACCAATCTGCCAATCGTGTTTCCCTATTTGGCAGCTAGCTGGTTGGTATTTGGCGGCTTGGCAATTCTTGGTGTGGCGCATCTTTATCGCAAGACTTCTCGTTCACACAAAGACAACACAATCACCGCAATCATCTTTATTGTTCCCGGTCTGGTGATTGGCTTGATGCCAGTTGACCTAGTGACCAAGGTTGGCCTACTAAACACCGCAATGATCTTTGCCTCTGTGCACTTGGCAATTTGCGCAGCATCAAAAGATGCGACGACCAGCACCCTGCCAAAAGGCTTAGGCTAGACACATGGCAAAAACCCCAAAGAAAAAAGCAGACGCTCGTAGCATTCGCAGCTACCTAACCCTCTCGGCTATCGCATCGGTGTTTGTTGGTGTTTTGGTTTACGGCGGCACCAGAAGCGTTGAGCGAACCTCAGTTTGGGTGGGCCTTACCTTCATTATTACTTTGGTTGTAATTGCAACCTTGGCGCTGTCTGTAAAAGACGATGACGCAGACCCAAATAAGCCGCGTCTAAAGTAACTACTTCTTTTGAATTCGCTCAGCCAATTGCTGAGCCAAACCAACATACGCGTGTGGCTTTAGCTGCAGCAAACGCTGCTTAGCTTCTTCGCCAATTTCAAGACCGTTGACAAAAGTCACCATATCTTCTGAATTCAAACGCTTGCCGCGGGTTAAATCTTTTAGCAGAGCGTAAGGGTCTTTGATGGTTGAGCGCCCGGCGGCAACCTCTGCGCGAATCACAGTTTGAATTGCCTCGCCCAGAATCTCCCAGTTGTCACTTAGGTCTGCATCAAGGGCAACCTTTGAAAGATCAATCTCGTGCAAACCGCGGGTCACGTTGTCTATTGCTAGAACAGAGTGACCAAGGCCAAGACCAATGTTGCGCTGCGATGAAGAGTCAGTTAGGTCGCGCTGCAGGCGAGAGGTAACCAGGGTCGCGGCAAGCGAATCAAGAATTGCGTTTGAGAGCTCAAGGTTTGACTCTGCGTTTTCAAAACGAATTGGGTTGATCTTGTGCGGCATGGTTGAAGAACCGGTGGCGCCGGCAACCGGAATCTGCTTGAAGTAACCCATAGAAATGTATGACCAGATATCGGTGCATAGATTGTGCAGAATGCGATTGAACAGTGCCACCGCTGAGTAGAGCTCTGCCTGCCAGTCGTGCGATTCAATCTGAGTGGTTAGTGGGTTCCAGGTGAGACCAAGGTGACGAACAAAATCTTCTGACTCTTTTAGCCAGTCAACATTTGGCGCGGCAACAACGTGCGCGCTGAAGGTTCCGGTTGCACCGCTGAACTTGCCAAGGTAGTCGGCATTTTCAATACGGCGAACCTGGCGCTCAAGGCGGTGCACAAAAACTGCAAGTTCTTTACCCATGGTTGACGGGGTGGCCGGCTGACCGTGGGTGTGCGAAAGCATCGCATCGCCCGCGTACTTTGCAGATAGTTCGTGCAATCTGGTGAGCAGGTGCTGCACCTTCGGCAACCAAACCTCGTTGATTGCATCGCGCACTGTGATTGCATAAGAAAGATTGTTGATGTCTTCAGAGGTGCAGGCAAAGTGAGTTAGCTCTGCAAGATTTGAAAGACCAAGCTCATCAAGCTTGCCGCGAATGAAATATTCAACTGCCTTCACGTCGTGCTTGGTGGTTGCCTCTGTTGCGGCAAGGGTTGCCACATCTTCGTCAGAAAAATTGCGAACAATATTGCGAAGTTCGTTTTGCTTCTCTTCGCTGATTGAAGTGTTGGTCTCTAGCAGGTTGCGATTAGCCAACTGAATGAGCCACTCAATTTCAACCGCAATACGTGCGCGGTTTAGGCCAGCTTCTGAAAGGTGGAATCCCAAGTCTGAAACGGCGGCACGGTAGCGGCCGTCTAGCGGGGAGATTGGCTGGATTGATAGTTTGCTCACCTGTCTATATTGCCCGAACTTCTACACAGATTTGTGCCCACACCTTATTTACACCGATGAATGTTCCAGCATCGAAGCATGGACTCAATAGATCACGCGATTAATCAGGCAATCATCTCGCTGCACTATTGCCAACCAAATGCCAATTTATGGCTGGGCCCGGCAGCAACCTCGTGCGCAAATTTAATTGAGGCGCTTACGCGCCAGTTAGAATTTCTTAAGGTCCGGCTGAATTCGTGGCAGATGTAATCAGTTATGGCGGCGATCCAGCCATCATTGCAACCCGCGCCGAAATTGAGCGAATCCAATTCTCGCTAGCCTCGGCCGCAAACATTCTGCAGGGTGAAGTAGAGGTAACTGACTTTCTAAACAACCCGTTGAAGCGAATTGGTCTGGCCCTTGAGCTGCCGGCGGTACGCGAGAGAATTGACTACCTAATGCAGGCGCTAGAGACCGCGGCCAACGAATACTTTGACGGCGAGGCCTTGGTAGCCAAAGAACTAACCGATACCGGATTGCTCTCTGCCCCGCTAATAGCAGGTGGCCTGCTAGCCGTTGCCAATGATGCCGGGCTACTTAGGGAACACCTAGATAGGGTGCAGATCAGCCAGATAAAAAGCTCAAGGCGCTTTTCGCCAACAACGCTTGCCGAATTGGCCGAGCGCACCCGGCAAACAGATAAACCGGGCCAAATCACAGTAGAGAAGTACGGCCAAAACTTCATAGTTTTCATTCCGGGCACCCAAACCTGGAACCCGGTGGCCGGAACCAACCCACTGGATTTCACCTCAAATATGCAGGCAATGCTTGGGCCGGGCCTGGCCGCCAGCGAAATGGGCGTGCAAAAGGCGCTCGCCGCAGCCGGTGCCGGGCCAAATTCAAGGGTGGTTTTGGTGGGTCACTCCCAGGGCGGCATGGTTGCGGCCAACTTGGCAAAGACAAGCTCCAAGAAAAGCAACCAAATAAAGGCACTGGTCACCTTTGGCGCACCAATTGGCCAGGTGGCCGGCGAGCTGAAGATACCCGTGATTGCCCTGGAGCACTCAAACGATATTGTGCCCAAATTGGGGCTAAAAGCCAATCCAATGCTCGAAAACATGGTCACAGTGGCGCGAGAAGTACCAATTTCTAAGCCAATTGATGCTCTAGTGGAGGCTCACGATATGCAGAATTACAACAAGACCGCGAAATTGGCCGATGAATCACAAGAACTTGGCCTAAAACGAGTGCGCGAGCAGGTGTTTGAGGTAATCGGCTCCGATTGGCAGCCCGGTCAGCTGGGGCAGGTATCGGTGTTTGAAATGCGCCGAAATTAGAGCAGGCCCAGGCTTTATAGCAAGCGCAGGGTCTTGAAGATTGCGCGGGCCACGAAGGCGGTGATGCTCATCACAATTGAGCCCAAAATTGCCCAACCCAGCGACTCAATGGTGAGGCCCTCGGTGGTGAAGCCATAAATGGTGAACACCCCGTTGCCCCAAAGCTGAGAGAGCCAGGCCACAAATAGCAGCAGGGCTCCGTTGATTAGGAATGAGATAAGGCCAAAGGTCAGAACGTAGAGCGGAAAAGCCAGCACCTTGATAACCGGGGCAATGATGCCGTTCACAAAGCCAAAAACCGCACCCACCAGCAAGAAAGAGGCAATGGTCTGCCAGATCTCGTTGCCACCGTAAGGGGTGAGCTTGATCGCGGGAATGCACAGGGTCACGGCCCAAAGCCCAAGGGCGTTTATTACCGTGCTGACTAGAAATCGAACCATATTTAGATTGTGCCACTTTAGGTCAAGTAATCTGGTCTAGATGACTTCCCAAGATCGCGTGCCTATGGTGCAGCTGCTCAACCCTGAGGGTGAGTACGGTGTGCCAAGTGCCTATGCCGAATATGGAAAGTACATTGAGGCGCTCAAAGAAGAAGACTTTCTAAAGTTCTACCGCGATATGGCTCGCATGCGCCGCTTTGATTACGAGGCAACCGCACTTCAGCGCCAGGGCCAGTTGGGTCTTTGGATTCCGGCCATTGGCCAAGAGGCCGCACAAATTGGATCAGGCTACGCAGTTGGCCACAACGACCACATCTTTCCCAGCTACCGCGAACATGGAGTAGCAATCACCCACGGCATTGACCTGATGAGCATTTTGAAAATGCTTCGCGGTGTAAATCACGGTGGCTGGAACCCAGACGAAACTCGTTTTCACCTTTACGCAATTGTTTTGGCAACGCAGACCCTGCACGCAACCGGCTACGCAATGGGCGTGAAGTTTGACGGCAAGGTGGGCAACGGAGATCTTGAAAACGATCTTGCGGTAATTACCTACATAGGTGACGGTGCAACCGCCGAGGGTGAGGCATCGGAGTCTTTCCTTTTTGCCGCAACCAATAAAGTTCCTTTGGTTTATTTCATTCAGAACAACCAGTACGCAATTTCTTCTCCGGTTGCAACTCAAACCACCGTTCCGCTTTTTCAGCGCGGTGCAGGTTTTGGTGTTCCTGGTATTCGCATAGATGGCAATGACGTACTTGCTTCATATGCGGTAACCAAGAAGCACATGGATGATGCCCGCGAAGGCGCAGGCCCACACCTGATTGAGGCTTTGACATATCGCATGGGTGCACACACCTCAAGCGATGACCCAACTAAGTACCGCAGCAAAGAAGAAGAAGAATATTGGAAGGCGCGCGATCCGCTTTCACGTCTTGAGAAATTCTTGCGTCGCCAAGGAATTAACCAGAGTTTCTTTGATGAGTGTGAAGCAGCTGGTGAAGAACTTTCTGCCTATGTTCGTTCAGAAACTTTTGCACTTGGCAACCCACCAATTGAAAACATGTTTAAGCATGTTTACTCAGAGGCGCACCCGCTGATTGAAGAACAGCTGGCTTGGCTTGAGGGTTACGAAGCATCATTCGAGAACGCACCCGAGCAAGGCGGTGTGGCCTAATGAGTAACACCGTAGAGATGTCAATTGCAAAAGCTATCAACGCCGGCCTTCGCCGTGCGATGCAAGACAACGATAAAGTTTTGGTTTTTGGTCAAGACGTTGCACAGCTTGGTGGAGTTTTCCGCGTTACCGAAGGAATCTTGGACGAGTTTGGTCCAACCAGAATCTTTAACTCACCAATTGCCGAGGCCGGAATTGTTGGTACCGCAATTGGTTTAGCAATGCGCGGCTACAGCTCAGTTGCCGAGATTCAGTTTGAAGGTTTTATTTTTCCGGCCTTCAACCAGATCACAACTCAGCTAGCAAAAATTCAAAATCGCTCTGAAGGTTTCTTGAGCATGCCGGTTGTTATTCGCGTTCCTTACGGCGGCGGCATTGGTGCAGTTGAGCACCACTCGGAATCACCAGAGGCTTATTTTGCGCACACACCAGGTTTGCGCGTGATCTCACCTTCAACTCCAAACGATGCGTACTGGATGATTCAGCAGGCGGTCGCCTCAAAGGACCCGGTGCTTTTCTTTGAACCAAAGCGCCGCTACTGGCAGAAGGGCCCGGTAAACCTTGACGGGCCGCCGGCCGGCATGCACACCGCAAAGGTTGTTCGCGAAGGAACCCAGTTAACTATTGCCACCTACGGGCCTATGGTTACAACCTCACTGGAGGCTGCCGCAATGGCCGCCGAAGAAGGCACCAGCATTGAGGTAATTGATATGCGCTCAATGGCACCAATTGATTTCAACACAATTATTGAGTCGGTAAAGAAGACTGGCCACCTGGTTGTTGTTGCCGAGGCAAACGTAAATGTATCGGTTGCTTCTGAAGTTGCAGCGCGAGTTGCCGAGCTAGCTTTCTATCACCTTGAGGCGCCAGTGATTCGCGTTGGTGGTTTTGATGTTCCCTACCCTGCGGCAAAGCTAGAAGAAAAATTCTTGCCAGATGCCGACCGCATTCTTGAAGCGGTTGACCGAAGCTTGGCTTACTAGGAGTTATTGATGTCACAGATTGCATACTTTAACTTGCCAGACGTTGGCGAAGGTTTGACCGAGGCCGAAATCGTAACTTGGAAAGTCTCAGTTGGTGACACCGTAAGTGTTAACCAAATCATCGTTGAAATTGAAACCGCAAAGTCATTGGTTGAATTGCCGGTGCCATTTGCCGGAGTTGTTTCTGAACTGCTTGCCAAAGAAGGTGACACCGTTGAGGTTGGTAAGCCAATCATTGCGGTTAAAGTTGCCGGCACAGTTGGCGCGGTGAGCACAGCAACCAGCGCAATCAAAATTATTGACGAGAGCGAGGCGGCAGCTGCAGCTGCAGACACCGCGGCAACCGTTTCAGAAATTTCTACTCCGGCAAAAACTCCAAACCTAGTTGGCTACGGAGTGATGGAAGGATCGCACGGCGGATCACGCAGACGTCGCGGTCCTATTGCACCAACCGCACCTGCAGTTACCGCGGCAGCGGTTGCTGCAGCTGCAACACACTTGCCACCGGCAAACCCGGCAACAGAACTTCACAACACAGTTGTGATTGCATCAAGTGAAAAAGTTATTGCCAAGCCACCAATTCGCAAACTTGCTCGCGACCTTGGCGTTGACATCACAAAACTTTCAGGCTCTGGTATCGCCGGCGAAATTCTTCGCGAAGATGTTGTCAACGGTGCAACCCAGGCATCGGTGTTTAGAAATCTTTCAACGCCAGAGGCTCCAAAAACTTCTGAAGAGCGTATTCCGGTTAAGGGTGTGCGTAAGGCAATTGCAACTGCAATGGTTCAGTCTGCATTCACCGCACCGCACGTGAGCATCTTTGTTGACGTTGATGCAACTCGCACCATGGAGTACGTGAAGCGCCTAAAGGCCTCAACTGATTTCGCTGGTGTGAAAGTGACTCCGCTTTTGATCATGGCCAAGGCAATGATCTGGGCCGTTCGTCGAAACCCAATGGTGAATTCAACCTGGACAGACGAAGAAATCATCGTGCACAACTTTGTGAACTTTGGAATCGCAGCGGCAACACCGCGCGGTTTGATTGTGCCGAATATTAAAAATGCGCACGAAATGTCAATGCTTGAATTGGCTGAGGCAATTCAGCAGCTGGCCGCAACCGCACGAGACGGCAAGACCACCCCGGCAGATATGAAAGACGGAACCATCACCATCACCAACATCGGTGTTTTTGGTGTGGACACCGGAACCCCAATTTTGAACCCGGGCGAAGTGGGCATTGTGGCACTTGGCTCAATTAGGCCAAAGCCTTGGGTGGTAAACAACGAGATTCAGATTCGCCAGGTAACCACAATTGGCGCAACCTTCGACCACCGCGTGGTTGACGGTGACGTTGCCAGCCGCTTTGTGCAGGACGTTGCCTCAGTAATGGAAGAGCCAGCCCTGCTGCTTGACTAAATTCGGCTGAATTTGGCCGTTTTATGGGCTTATTGACAAACATTCTCAATAAGACTTAGCCTTATAGGCATGAAGCCTCTAAAACTCGTATCTATTGCCCTTGCCGCCCTATTGACCCTGGCCGGTTGTGCCCCAGCTACCCAGACACCAACAGGCAAGTTCCAGATTGTTGCCTCAACTAACGTTTGGGGTGATGTTGCCAAGCAGGTTGGCGGCGATTTGGTTGAGGTCACCAGCATCATTGATAACGCAAACAAAGACCCGCACTCATACGAGGCCAGCGCACGCGATCAGCTTGCGGTGGAAAAGGCCAACCTGGTTATTGCTAACGGTGGCGGCTACGACGACTTCATCGAAAAGCTTGCCGAGGCTGCGGGCAATAAGCAGATGTTCCGCGTGAACTCATCAGTCACTGCCGTTTCATGGCAAGACAACGAACACCTTTGGTACAGCATCTCGGCTGTTGGCGAAACTGCATACTCACTTGCAGAAACCCTTGGTTCGCTAGACCCAAACAACTCGGCGAAGTATTTAGAGAATGCCAATAACTTCATTGACGAATTAACTCAGCTAGCAACCCGATACGGCGAGATTCGCAAGATTACTGAGGGCTACACCTACTTTGGTACCGAGCCTGTTGCTGACTGGCTGATGGCGGATCTTGGTTTTGAAAATAAAACTCCAAAGGCATTCAGTGACGCAATTGAAAACGAAACTGATGTACCGCCGGCAGCAATGAAGGCCTCACTTGATTTGATCAAGGGCAGCAAGGTTAAGTACCTGGTGATCAATGCACAAACTGAAAATGCGCAGATCAAACAGATTGTTGATGCGGCAAGTGCAGCCGGTGTGCGCGCAGTTGTGCTTAGTGAAGTTCTACCAAAAGACACCAATTACCTTGAGTGGATGACCGCAAACTTGCGCAGCATCAACCCAGCTAACTAATTAGGTATACATGACTCCGGTGCTGGCAATCAAAAACGCCTCTTTGGCGTTTGGTGAGCGCACGCTTTGGAGCAATCTAAATTTAGAAATCAAACCTCAAGAGTTCATTGCGGTAATTGGCGCCAATGGTTCCGGCAAGACCACTTTGTTGAAAGCAATTCTTGGTCAAGAAAAACTTTCGCAGGGTGAAATTGAAATCAACGGAAAAGCTGCGCGAAGTGGTTCAACCAGCATTGGTTATATTCCGCAGCACAGAACAATTGATTCCTCTACCCCAATGCGCGCAAAAGATATGTTGCGCCTTGGAGTTGACGGTCACAAATTTGGTTTTCCGTTTTCTTCCCGCGAGTCAAACAAAAAAGTGCAGCACATTCTGGGTTGCGTGGATGCCTTTGATTTAGCGGACAAGCGGGTAGGTGAGCTATCTGGCGGCGAGCTGCAAAGACTGCGCGTTGGCCAGGCAGTGATTGACGAGCCAGATTTGATTTTGGCCGACGAGCCTCTAAGCGCACTTGATCTTGCCCAGCAAAAAGTAATTGCCGAACTACTTGATCAAGAGCGTCGCGATCACAACGCCGCGGTAATTTTTGTGACTCACGATGTGAACCCAATTCTCTCTATGGTTGATCGCGTGCTGTATTTGGCAAACGGCAAATTCAGAATTGGAACACCAGATGAGGTTTTGCGCAGCGAAGTGCTTAGCGAGCTTTACGGAACACCGGTAGATGTTGTGCGCAACCAGGGCAGAATTCTGGTTGTTGGTACTCAGGATCACGATCACCATGATCACGAGGACTGGCACTGATGACACTGTTTGATTTTTCTGATTACGCAGAACTAATTCCGCTGGTTCAAAATTCTTTGATTGCCGGCTTGCTGCTTGGTTTAGTTGGCGGACTCATCGGCGTATTTGTAATGACAAGAGATATGTCATTTGCGGTGCACGGAATTTCCGAGCTGAGTTTTGCCGGTGCCGCCTTTGCGCTGCTACTTGGTTTCAATGTGGTTGGCGGATCAATTGTTGGTTCACTAGTTGCAGCAGCAATTATTGGCTACCTAGGCGCAAAAGCAAAAGATAGAAATTCAATTGTTGCGGTGTTGATGCCGGCAGGCCTTGGTCTTGGAATTTTGGCTCTGGCACTGTATGAAGGTCGCGCGGCAAATAAATTTGGTTTACTCACTGGTCAGATTGTTGCCGTTGATGACCCGCAACTGTTTTGGTTAATCGCAATTTGTTCTGTTGTGCTGGTCACTCTCTTGGTAATTTGGCGCCCGTTAACTTTTGCCAGCGTTGATGTAGAAGTTGCCGCGGCAAGAGGTGTGCCAACTCGCGCACTTTCAACAGTTTTTATGTTGCTACTTGGTTTGGCAGTTGCCGCCAGCGTGCAAATTGTTGGCGCGCTTTTGGTTTTGAGTTTGCTGGTTACTCCAGCTGCCGCGGCATTAAGAGTTAGCAAGTCGCCGGTGGTTACTCCCGTGCTTTCAGTTGCGTTTGCGGTGACCTCGGTTATCGGTGGAATTTTGCTAGCCCTTGGCGCAGGACTTCCGATAAGCCCTTACGTCACCACAATCTCGTTTTTGATTTATGTGATCTGCCGCGTCATTGAGAAGGTCAAAAAGTGACCACCCCAAAGACCGGCTCAAAGCGCAACACCCCGCAGAAAGCGGCGGTAAAGCATGCCCTGGGTGAGGCCAAGGGGTTTGTCTCGGCCCAGCAGCTTCACCAGACCCTCAAAAACCACGGCTCAACCATTGGTTTGGCCACGGTTTACCGCACTTTGGCCGATTTGGCGGTGGCCGGCGAGGCCGACAGCCTGCAATCCAAGGACTCCGAGGTGCTCTACCGGGCCTGCACCACCAGCCACCATCACCATCTGATTTGCCGCGAATGTGGCCTGACCCTTGAAATTGAGGCCGAAAAGCTCGAAAAATGGGCCGATCAGGTGGCCAAGGAGCGCGGATTTAGCCAGCCAAGCCACAACATCGATATTTTTGGGATTTGTGCGGCGTGTCAATGAGCAAAAACTCAATCTGGGGTTGCTAAATTGCCCGCATTTCCCCTAAACTTGAGCAGTTGCCTATACGGCGACCGAGTTTTCAACAAACAAGCCTTTTGACTGCAAATGCAGCATGTTCTGGCTTGCCCTATCAAGGAGAAGAAATGGCAGCCTATTGCCAGGTGACTGAGACAAAGCCGCAGTTCGG
>JAHEGM010000051.1 GCA_024645105.1 Rhodoluna sp. | reverse complement strand
GCCTCGGTTTCATCACTGGTGGGCGGGGGATTGGGAATGCCAAGGCCGGGCGTGATTTCTTTGGCGAACAACGGAGTGCTCTTTTTAGATGAGGCTCCCGAGTTTCAAAAACCCGTTCTTGAAGCACTAAGGCAGCCATTGGAATCCGGAGAAGTGGTAATTAATCGCTCAGGTGGAACAGCTAGGTTTCCAGCAAAGTTTCAGTTGGTACTAGCGGCCAACCCATGCCCCTGTGGCAACGCTCATGGCGCAGGGCGAAACTGCCGTTGCAACGATAATCAACGTGCAAAATATCTAGCCAAGCTATCTGGCCCTTTATTAGACAGGGTTGATATCCGTCTCACAATAAATCCAGCCTCTCCCGCGCAGTTGGCAATAGCTAGGCAGTCGGAAGCTAATCAGGCAAGTTCGGCTCGGTTGAGGACACAGGTTGCAGAGGCCAGAAAAAGATCAGCCCAAAGATTTCTCGGCACTCCGTGGGTTGTTAACTCTCAGGTGCCGGGCACATACCTTCGAAAACACTTTCCGATTGAAGCTTCAGCGGTAGCAAAGCTAGAAGATGCCCTCACCAAAGGAAGAATCAGTATGCGCGGGTTTGATCGCTGCCTGCGACTAGCTTGGTCAATTGCCGATTTGGCCGGCAGGAATACGCCGAGTCAATTTGATGTCGCCAAAGCAATTTTTCTGAGAGGTGCTGAAGATTTTGCAACTTCAGAAAATTCTTTCAAGAGAGGTAAGTCAAATGCTTGATTTGAAAGTTTCGGATTATGAGTTAGAGAAACTTTTGCCAACAGAAAGCACTGAGACTCGCGAGGAGATCTTCAGCCAAATTGCTTGGAGCGTAGTCTGCGAACCCGGCGATGGGCTTGCGGGTTTGATGGTTCAAGCTTTGGGAGCTAAGCGGGCACTAGTCAACGAATTAGATTCTGTTCCTGCGCAAGAGGTGAGGGCACAATTAATTGCGGCGGGGCTTGATTCTTTTGAGTTAGATAAACATGACGTCTTTGAAAAGGTCTTATTGGTTGGACGCGAGCGGTGGCGCCCAAGAATTTCTCTAACAAATGTGCGCCAGGCACTTTTTCGAATTCAGCAATCAAATGGTTTTGTTATTACACCCATGCACCCTGCTTGGCCTGGGTCACTTGATGACCTGAGATCACACTCTCCAATGGCTCTTTGGATCAGAGGCAGCCTAGAGTCTTTGCAGAAATTACAAAAATCAGTTGCCGTTGTGGGGTGCCGAGGCTCTAGTTCTTACGGTGAACTGGCCACTCAAAATATGGTTTCGGCAGCTGTCGAAAAGGGCTTCTCGATTGTTTCCGGAGGCGCCTACGGAATTGACGGCATTGCACATCGCTGTGCCTTGGCGTTGAAAGCCAACACCGTAGCTGTGATGGCCGGCGGGGTAGACAAGTTTTACCCCAGTGGCCATGCCGACCTACTTAAAAGAATCTCCGAAACGGGTGCGGTAATTAGTGAATTACCGCCAGGCTCTGCTCCCACAAAGTGGCGTTTTTTACAGCGCAATAGATTAATTGCCGCACTTTCGCAGGCAACCTTGGTAGTGGAGGCAAACTGGAGATCGGGCGCGCTAAACACCGCAACTCACGCGCAAACTTTGGAACGCCCGCTGCTTGCCGTGCCGGGGCCAATTACATCGCCGAAATCGGCCGGAACAAATAAGTTGATTGCCGATGAGCGGGCAACTTTAGTGGTTGATGGCCGAGACTTTCTCGACAGGCTTGGTGCCAGACTTGAGCTGAAAATGGATTTTGAACTTGCCGGTCTAGGCTCAATTGAAACTCGGGTGCTTGATGCGCTTGGCTTCAACTCCCTAGAGCTATCAGAAGTTTGTGCCGAGGCAGGGCTTACTCGCGATGAAGCACGTTTTGGCTTGGGCAACCTTGAGTTAGATGGGTTTGTCGTGAGGCGTGGCAGCGCTTGGACTAAATCTCAAACTACGCTTTGAACTGTGAGCAAAAGTTTCGAGCAGGCAATTTCAAGCTTCAAGGACCACCTTGACGCCGGTCGCGGCTACTCATCAAACACTGTCAAGGCTTACATAACTGATATTCAAGATTTGGCAACATTTCTGAAGAAGCAATCGGTTGAACAAGTAGATCAATTGAATCTGGAACATCTTCGTGATTGGCTGTGGCAGGCAACCCAAGCAGGCCTAACTAAAACCACCATCGCAAGAAAAAGTGCGGCGGTTCGTTCTTTCACTTCGTGGGCCCTTAAAAACGAACTGGCAAAATCCGATCCGGGCTTGCGGCTAAGATCACCAAAAGCCAGCAGAACACTGCCAAAAGTCGTGTCAAGAGAAAGCCTGGCGATAATTTTTAATCAGCTGATCTCAAAAGCAACTGAAGATAACCCACAGGGTGTGCGCGATTTAGTCGCGGTGGAGTTGCTCTACGCAAGTGGAGCTCGTGTAAGTGAATTGGTTGGCTTAGATCTAGAGAGCATTGACTACAGCCGAAACATCATGAGGGTGATGGGTAAGGGCGCAAAGGAGCGAATGGTTCCTTTTGGCCAACCGGCAAGAGATGCATTGGATATGTGGATCCGAGTTTCAAGACCGATGCTCGAAAGTGAAAAAAGTGGCCGAGCGCTGTTGCTAAATTCGCGCGGCCAGCGAATTGGGGTTAGGCAGGTTTACGGTCTCGTGGCAAAGCTGCTTGAAGCAACCCCAACCGGTGCGGCTGGCCCGCACTCGCTGAGGCACAGCGCAGCCACACATTTGCTTGATGGCGGGGCTGACCTTAGGGCGGTTCAAGAACTTCTTGGTCACGCAAGTTTAGGCACCACCCAGATTTACACCCACGTATCAATCGAACGATTGCGTGACGGTTATAAGAACGCTCACCCTAGGGCGTAGGTAGCAATCGGCTTGGGTTTAGCCCACCGATGAAAACAAGTGGAGATAGGTAGGCGCCGTCTTTTCTGACTGAAAAATGCAAGCAGGTCGCCGAGGCGCAGTGTGGTGTGTAACTTGAATCCGGTTCGCAGAGGTGGCCAATTTCTTGCCCCTGCAAGACCGCCTGGCCTTTGACCAGGTCAGAGCAAACCGGCTCAAATTCGGAAAGCAGGCCACCGGGGTGACTTAGGGTGATTAGGTTTCGCTGGAAGACCTTGCGCACGAACCAAACCTCACCATCTGCCGGGGCCAAAACGGCTTGGTTCTGGTCAACCAGATAGTCAACCCCTCTGTGCCCGGCTGAATAGTCGCTGTTTGGCTGGCGATACTGATTTACCAGCCGAATTGGTGCATTTAGGGGTGGATTCCACACCTGAACTGGCAACACTGGCTCTGTCGCCGCCGAGGATTGAACCCAGGTGAGGCATGCCATGGAAATTAGTGCACCTGCGGTGATTTTTAGGAGAGATTTTGTCATGTTTCAAGGGTGCCTGCCAGCCCATCTGCCCAGATAAACATTGGGAAAACGGTGGATAACCCCAGTTTCACGCTGCTAGACTGGCTGATAGCGGCAAGCTCGCGAAATCCCCAATTTGAGGCCTTCAAAAGCATGTCGACTTCGCGTGTCGAATCAGATTTACCTTTCACTCAGTCCAGAGAAATCCGGCGAAAGGGATCCGGCACCAGGTGTGTCAATCAACCGATTGAAACAGTTAACTGAGTGGCGCCTTAGCGCGCCAAAAAAGGAGACACTGCTCATGGCAGTAGTAACAATCCGCCAGCTGCTAGACAGCGGCGTGCACTTCGGGCACCAGACCCGTCGTTGGAACCCAAAGATGCGTCGTTTCATTCTGACCGACCGTTCAGGCATCTACATCATTGACCTTCAGCAGTCACTTGCTTTGATTGACAAAGCATATGACTTCGTAAAGGAAACCGTCGCTCACGGCGGCAGCATTCTTTTTGTTGGTACCAAGAAGCAGGCTCAGGAGTCAATCGCTTCTGAAGCTCTACGCGTGGGCCAGCCTTACATCAACCAGCGCTGGTTGGGTGGTCTTTTGACTAACTTCCAGACAATCCAGAAGCGTCTATCGCGTTTGAAGGAACTAGAAGTTATGGACTTCACCGGTAAGACCAAGACTGGTCTTACCAAGAAGGAACTTCTTATTCTTCGTCGCGAAAAAGACAAGCTTGAGAAGGCACTGGGCGGTATCCGCAACATCACCAAGACTCCATCAGCGATCTGGGTTGTAGACACCAACAAAGAGCACCTAGCCATCACCGAAGCAAAGAAGCTGGGCATCCCAGTTATCGGTATCTTGGACACCAACTGTGACCCAGATGAGGTAACTATTGGTATTCCTGGAAACGACGATGCAATTCGTTCAGTACAGCTACTAACTCGCGTAATTGCTGATGCAGTTGCAGAGGGACTTATTGCACGTCACTCAAAGCCAGAAGCAGCAGCTGAGCCACTAGCTGAATGGGAGCGCGAGCTTCTAGAGCAGGGCAAGACTGAAGAAGCAACCGAAGTTGCAGTAGAGGAAGCAAAGTAAACATGGCGAACTACACCGCACAAGATGTAAAGGCCCTGCGCGAGCGCAGCGGCGCCGGAATGATGGACTGCAAGTCAGCTCTAGATGAGGCTGATGGCAACCTAGACAAGGCCATGGAAGTTCTGCGCCTTAAGGGTTTGAAAGGTGTTACCAAGCGCGAGGGACGCACAACCAGCAATGGTTTGATCGTCGCACGCGTAAACGGCGGCACCGGCTACCTTGTAGAACTTGCTTGCGAGACTGACTTTGTTGCTAAGGCTGCAAAGTTCATTGAGCTAGCTGACAAGGTTGCAGATGCAATTGCTGCAGCAGGAGCCACCACACTTGAGGCAGCACTTGCAGCTGATCTTGGTGGCAAGAGTGTTCAGGACGCAATCAACGACGAAGCCGCAATCATGGGCGAAAAGGTTGAGCTGCGCAAGGTTGGCTCTCTAAAGGATGCCGCTGTTGACGCTTACATGCACCGCACCAGCAAGGACCTTCCACCACAGGTTGGTGTTTTGGTTGCTTACTCAGGTTCAGATTCAGACACAGCGCACGACGTTGCAGTTCACATCGCAGCATTCTCACCAAGCGTTCTAAAGCGCGAAGATGTTGATGCAGACGTAGTTGCAACCGAGCGTCGCATCGCCGAAGAAACTGCACGCAACGAAGGCAAGCCTGAGGCTGCGCTTTCAAAGATCGTTGAAGGTCGCGTGACTGGCTTCTTCAAGGAGAACGTGCTACTTGAGCAGGACTTCGCCAAGGACACCAAGCAGACCGTTTCAAAGGTCCTTGAGAACGCCGGCGTTACTGTTTCAGGTTTCTTGCGCTTCCGCGTAGGCGCCTAAGCCAAATTTAGGAAAGGCTCGGCCGTTTTCGGCCGGGCCTTTTTTGCTGCCACGCCTAGGATAGAAGCAGTATCCAGGACAATTCAGGAGGATTCCAGTGCCACAAAAGAAGCGCCGCGTATTGCTAAAACTCTCGGGTGAAGCATTCGGTGGTGGCACCCTTGGTGTCAACCCTGACATTGTTGCAGCGATGGCAAAGGAAATTGCCGAAGGCGCAAAGCACGCCGAAGTTGCAATCGTGGTTGGTGGCGGAAACTTCTTCCGCGGTGCCGAACTCTCTCAGCGCGGCATGGAACGATCACGCGCTGACTACATGGGAATGTTGGGTACCGTAATGAACGCCCTTGCCCTTCAAGACTTCTTGGAGCAGGCAGGTGTTGATGTGCGCGTGCAGTCAGCCATCACCATGTCTCAGGTAACCGAGACCTACATTCCACTTCGTGCGATTCGCCACCTTGAAAAAGGGCGAGTGGTGATTTTTGGTGCCGGTGCGGGTTTGCCATATTTCTCTACCGATACCGTTTCTGCGCAACGAGCTCTAGAAATCAAAGCAGATGAAGTTCTAGTCGCAAAAAACGGCGTTGATGGCGTTTATACCGCCGACCCAAAGAAAGACCCAAAGGCTACAAAGCTTGATTCAATCACCTACCAAGACGCATTGGTTCAGGGCTTGAAAGTTGTTGACTCAACCGCGTTTAGCTTGTGCATGGACAACAAGATGCCGATGCGTGTCTTTGGCATGCAGGGCAAGGGCAACATCACCGATGCCATCAAGGGTAAGAAAATTGGTACTTTCGTAACTGCCTAGTTTCGAATACATCAAAGACTTTAGAAACAACAGGAGAAAAAGTGATTTCAGAAATTATTGCGACCGCAAGCGAGAAGATGGCCAAGGCCGTTGAATCGGCAAAAGAAGACTTCTCTGGAGTGCGAACCGGGCGTGCAAACCCGCAACTCTTTCAAAAAGTGATGGTTGATTACTACGGCACCCCAACACCACTTGGTCAATTGGGTCAGCTAGCTAACCCAGAGGCGCGCACCATCGTGATTACGCCTTATGACAAGGGGGCATTGAAGGCTATTGAGGCCGCACTCCGAGAGATGCCAAATCTTGATGCAAACCCACAAAACGACGGTAACTTGATTCGAGTCACTCTTCCTGACCTGACCGAGGAGCGCAGACGAGAGTACGTCAAGTTGGTTAAGGGTAAAGCGGAAGATCACCGAGTTGTGGTGAGAAATCTTCGCAGAAAAGGTAACGACGACCTTGCAGCGTTGAAAAAAGATGGCGAAGCCGGTGACGATGACATCGCACGTGCTGAAAAAGAACTTGATGCATTGACCAAGACTCACGTTGATGCAATCGATGAGGCGCTTAAGCGTAAAGAAGCAGAACTTCTAGAGGTATAAGTTTGTCTAATCCAACCGCCGGTGGCCGCAGTCTTTCTATGTCTGTGGCCGTTGGTCTGTTTCTCGGCGGACTGTTCTTACTATCAGTTCTGATTTATAAAGAATTGTTTATGGTTTTGGCTGCCGCCGCCGCGGGAGCCGGAGCCTGGGAGCTTTCAACCGCCCTGCGACTTAAGGGTTGGTACGTACCTCGTGTTCCAGCCGTGGTTGGTTCCGTGTTGATTATGCCGGCAGCCTTTTACGGCGGGGCCGAACTGCAGTGGCTTGTTGCTCTGGGTATTGTTGCCGCGCTAATCATCTGGCGAACAGTTCACCTACTTTGGGAGCGCAGAGAGGCGGCGGCTCAGGCCTTTGCTCACACTGTGCGAGACTTTGCCGCTTCTGCGTTTGTGGTTATTTATCTGCCACTGATGACAAGCTTCACAATTCTTTTGCTGCGACGCCCAGACGGCGCTGAGTGGGTAATAACTTTCGTGGTGACAGTGGCGATGATTGACACCTCTGGTTACCTGGTTGGTCGCAAGCTTGGCCGTCACAAGTTGGCGCCAGGGGTTAGCCCCAAAAAGACCTGGGAAGGCCTGTTGGCATCGGTTACCGCCGGAACTATTACGGCGATTATTTTCACCCGAGTCTTTTGGGGCTTTGATTGGTGGCTTGGTTTACTTTTGGCAGCGGTACTGTTGCTTGCCGCCGTGTTTGGCGATCTTGCGGAATCACTCATCAAGCGTGACCTTGGCGTGAAAGACATGAGCAGTCTTTTGCCGGGCCACGGCGGAATGATGGACAGGCTTGACTCAATTCTTCCTTCGGCTCTAATCACCTACATTTTTGCGCAAGCAATCCTTCCTATTTAGGCTTATCAAGTGACCTACAACTTTCCAATGGCAGCTGCCAAACAAAATGGCTACGATCAGCAACAGGTAGACCAGTTTGTTGAGTTGGCGCGAGTGCAATTTGCAGATTCCACATTAGATTTAGTGACCGCAAACCTCATCAGAAACACTGAGTTTGATTTGGTCCCTGGTGGCTACCTAATTCAGGCCGTTGACACCGCGATGGACCGTCTAGAAGATGCCTTCGCTGCCCGTGAGATTCAGCGCCAGAAACTGTCTCGCGGAGAGTTTGCGGTAAATGACAGACTTGCACGAATTGTAGAAATTGTTCAGGCGCGCATATCCAGACCAAAACGTAAAAAATTCAGCAGCGTGGGTTGGTTGCTGCGTGGTTATGATCGGAAACAAGTCGATAAATTGTGTCAGGCAATTCAAGAGCACCTGGACAACAAGACCCCGCTGCAAATCAACGTGATTAGAAAATCTATTTTCAGCGCGAAGCGCGGCGGCTATGTTGAGAGCCAAGTAGACGCCTTCATCGACAGGGTCGTTGAGATTCTTCAAATTGAAAAAAATCGCTAAGAGATTTTTTGCCGGGCTTGCGCTGGTTGTGCTTGCCGGATCGCTGGGGCCAGGCATTCCCGCCCATGCGGCAAAATCAAAGGATGCGGCAGCAGTTCTTGAGCTGCTTGAGGTCAAAGGCAAGGCACCTAAAACCGGATACGAACGCTCCGCGTTTAGCGATGGCTGGGGTGAGATTGGCTCTTGCACAGTCAGAAATTACATTCTCAAACGAGATTTGAAACAGCTCACTTATCGAGGTAATTGCGTTGTAGACACCGGGGTTCTAGTTGATCCGTATTCTAAAAAAGTCATCAATTTCAAATACGGGGTTGGCACCTCTTTGGCGGTACAAATTGATCACGTTGTGGCTTTGAGTGATGCCTGGCAAAAAGGTGCCCAGAAACTCTCAGCCAAGCAGCGCGAGAGCTTCTACAACGATCCGCTCAACTTATTGGCCGTAGACGGGCCAACCAACTCAAGTAAGGGCGATTCCGATGCGGCGTCTTGGTTGCCACCCAATAAGTCGTATCGGTGTGCCTATGTGGCCAGGCAGGTTGCTGTGAAGGCAAAATACCGACTCTGGGTGAGCTCTGCCGAGAAAATTGCAATCAAGAACGTGCTGTCTAACTGCCCAAAGCAGCGCCTGCCGGCTTCGTAGCTATGGCGCATAAAACATCCCGGCGGTAAACTGGAGTTTTGCGGGTCATAGTAATAGACCGCCACGGAGGGCACAAGATGGGCAGATACGAGGCTGACAGGCCGAGTTTGTCGCACCGTCTATCTGGTGCCGTAGACGGCGCCCTGGAAAACACCAGATTTTCGAGGCCGCGTCTTCCCAAATTCAAGAAGCACGCCTTTAGACCTGTTTGGGGTTTCTTGTTTTCTGTTGGTTTCATTTTGGTGACCGTGGTTGACCCGTATTCGGGAACTATGGCAAGTGCCAGCACCATGCAGGTTTATGACTTAGATGCGGCGACCCCAGAGCAGACCTACGGCTACTCAAGCACTCAAAAGATTTCATACTCACGTGGTGGTTTCAATATTGTCACCGGCGATGACGCGGCGGCAATGTTCGTTGAGGAGGCTGGAGTTCCTGACCCGGGAACGGCAAAGGCCTACGCTTACCAACTGCTTGCCACTTTGGGCTATGGCGATGACCAGTACTCGTGTCTAGTTAAGCTTTGGAACCGCGAATCTAACTGGCGCCACACGGCAAGAAACAAGTCATCGGGTGCCTACGGAATTCCACAATCTTTGCCCGCTACAAAAATGGCCACCGAAGGACCTGACTACCTGACTAACCCTGAAACTCAGATCCGATGGGGTGTGAAGTACATTAAGGGCCGATACGGTTCACCTTGTGGAGCTCTCGCACACTCAGACAAAATTGGTTGGTATTAATGCCTCGCAACAACCGCCCAAAACGCGGCAAGCGACAAGTTGAGCCACAGGAATTAGATTTATCTGCCGTTAGGTTTGGAATTCGCCGCGAAGAATTAAAGCGAGGAGTGGCTTACACAACTCAAACCAGCATCGGGGCAAATGCCGATGATGACAAGGCTTGGGTTTGCCCGCACTGCAATATGCAAATCACCAAGGGCATAAGCCACATTGTTGCTTGGGATTCAATTCGTGGCGTTGAGACTCGCAGGCATTTTCATAACGCCTGTTGGAAGTCTTTTCAGGGGCCGCTGCTTTGAGTGAGGCAATTGAAATCAGATCTGGGGTAGAACTGCCCGCCCACCGCGAGCAAATCACTCTCACCACCATAGATGGCCTTGAGCTGATTGGTGAGCTGGCGCTTCCGGTTGGAAAGCGGCCGGTGGCTACCCTAATAACCCTGCACCCACTACCGACTCACGGTGGTTTCATGGACTCTCACATATTGCGCAAGGCCTCAAATAGGTTGCCAGAACTTGCCGGCATTGCCGTGCTTAGATTCAACACTCGAGGAACTTCTTCACCTCACGGAACCAGCCAAGGAGTCTTTGGCGAGGGCGTGACTGAGCAGCACGATTTGGAAGCAGCGGTTGATTTTGCCCTGGCTAGAAAACTGCCAAATCTTTGGTTGGTTGGTTGGTCGTTCGGCACCGAGTTGGCACTCAAGTATGGCCACGACAAGGATGTGGTTGGTGCAATTTTGCTTTCGCCCCCATTGCATCGCGCAACTGAAGCGGATCTTGATAACTGGATTGGTAATTCACGTGAACTCATGGCACTTGTGCCAGAGCACGATGATTACCTGAGGCCAGTTGAGGCGGCGGATCGCTTTTCTAAAATTAGCCACATGGAAGTTGTTGGGGTAGAAGGGGCCAAGCATCTTTGGGTTGGCGAAGCCGCAACTACCAGAGTGCTCAATGAAATAGTGCGAAGAGTAAACCCCGCGGCCTATCCGCTACCTGAAACCTGGTTGGCAAAAAGCTAGCAGTTTTTATCGCTGCTGCTGATAAGGCACTAAGACCTGGCGAATAATCAAAATTATTGAAGCTGCGATTGGAATCGCAACTAGTGCACCAAGCACACCTAGTAACGCACCGCCGGCAAGGGCCGCGACCACAACAACTGCTCCTGGTACCTCGACGGCCTTACTCATGATGCGCGGTGAAATTACATAGGCTTCAACCTGCATGTAGGCGATGTAGGCGATGGCAACGATGATAGCCGTGGTTGGTGAAACACTAAGTGCCACCAAAGATGCAATGGCTGCCGCGGTGATGGTTCCAACTAAGGGGATTAGGCCAAGTAGAAAAGCAAGCGAGGCAATTACCAAGGCAAATGGCACACCAAGCACAGACAGCAAGATGAACACCAAAACAGATTGGATGGTGCCGATGGAAACCTGCCCCATCACGTATCGGCCAACTGAACTTGCAATTTGCTCTGCGATGTCGGCAAATTTCTCTCGCTTTGAGGCAGCTACTAAGCCGTAAATCCAACGCTTGAAACTAGACATTGAAGCCATGAAATAAAGACTTAGAACCAAGACAATTAGTGCGCCAAAGAAGCCGTTGAAAATTGAAAGTCCAACTTGAACAACACCGCCAAGCATCTTTGGCCAATTGCTGGAATCTGCAAGGTACTGACCCGCGTTGATAAGTGCGTCTGAAACGCTTCCTCTGAATTGATTGTCAATCTGGATTACCAGCGGTATCTCGCGCACTCCGGTGAGAAATGCGGGGGCATTCTTAATGAAATTGGCCGTCTGTGAGGCAAGAGTTGGAAATACCGAGGCAATCAGGATTGCAATTATTGAGATCAAGCCGGCCATCACAATCAAAATTGCGTAGCGACGGCGCGCTCCAAGGCTGGTTATCTTTGTGACGATTGGTTCAAGCCCCAGGGCAATAAAGATGGCTGCTGCCACATAGGTAATTACATTTGCGAGTGTGGTTATTGCTCCACCAATAAGAAGAGCGGTGAGTACGCCCAAACCACCCAAAAGCCCCAGTTGGAAGGCGTTGCTTATTCTCAAATTACCTTGCATAAGAGCAAACCTATCGCTTAGGGCGGCTAATTAGACGCTTTGACCGCTGTTTGTTTGACCTTGCAGCACATTTCTTAGATTGCGCAGATATACCTCAACCGATTCGCGTTCGGCCTGAATTTTTTCAAGCTCAGACTTTGCTTTTGCATATCGATTTTCGATATCTTCTTGCGTCTGTGTCATAACCGTTCTAACTTCAGCCTCAGCCGCCGCAATAATTGCATCAGCTTTTTTGCGAGCAGCGTCTGTAGTCTGCTGGTTGATCGAGATCGCAGCAGCCTCAAGAGTTTCTGCCTCAAGCCTTGCAGCGTTAGCCCGGGTTAGCGCGCTCGAGAGCTGTGCGTTTGCATCGTCAAGGTATCTTTGGGTGGCCGCTACCGCTTCTTGATGCTTTTTTAGATATTCGGCTTCGGCCTCTTGGCGTCTCGCGGTTAGCTCGAGCTCCAGGTCAATTCGGGCTTGCTCTGTGATCAGCGCATTGGCCGATTCAAAATTTAGTTCTCGCGAGCTCTCTCGGAAGGCAATCAACTTACGCTCGGCCAGGTCTCGCTCGACCGCAGCCTTTTGGGCTTCAATCTCTCGCTTGGCGGTGGCCTTCATCTTGGCAACCTCGGTAGAGATGGCTCCTCGAATAGAACCGGCCTCACGAATTGACTCTTCGCTGATTCGTGTGGCTTCAGATCTAGCTTGAGCAAGCATGTCGTCGTAGTCGCTACGGGCGGCAACCATGATTCGATCGGCTCGACGCTGTGCCTCGGCCACTAGCGAGTCGTAATAACCCTTGGCTTCGCCGCGAAGATTCTCAATCTCATCGTTTAGAAGCTTTCGCTGACGTTCAATCTCGCGCTGGGCATCTTGAGTGAGGTTATTGGCCTGATCCTCTGCGGTGCTCAAGATTAGGGCCGCACGGGCTCCCACGCCTGAATAGGTAGGGTCAGCGGCCTCAGAAAGGGCCAATTTGGCCTGATCGCGCTCTTCAACCGCAACCTTGAGCTCCTGCGCCAAATGGGCATTTTGGGCCGATAGGTGCATAAGTTCTTTACGCAGGTCCAGAATGGCGTCGTCGACCGTGCCGCGCTCGTAGCCACGCATGACTACGGGGAATTGGGTCTCTTCGCCTGACAAAACTGGGCTCCTAGGCACTTGGTTAGAATGGTAAAGGCAATTCTGCCCGTGCCAAGTTTACCCTGATTGGATATCGCATGCGCTTTCTGATTGCTGCCGCG
>JAHEGM010000097.1 GCA_024645105.1 Rhodoluna sp. | reverse complement strand
AGCCAGCCGCGTCGTCCGAGAAAGAGCCAGCGCAGCTAGAAGCAGTTGAACTTCCGAAGCGCAGCGCAAAGAAGGGGATTCGTTCACTTTTTAGCCGAATCAAATTTGATCCAGAGAATCTCGATGAGCTTGAAGACACTTTGATTCAGGCAGATTTTGGGGTAGACGCGGCCGCGGGCATTGTTGATGAGGTTAAGTCGCGCGCTAAAAAATCTGGTGCCAAATCAGATAAAGAGTTGAAAGAAATTCTGGCCGGTGTCCTAGAGCAGAATCTGGAGCACAGCGCAAAGGCATTGAACCTAAGTGACGGACATACTCCTTACGTAGTTTTGGTCGTAGGCGTAAACGGTGTCGGTAAGACCACGACCATCGGCAAATTATCTAACTGGTTAGTTCAAGGCGGCTTTAAAGTTTTCATTGGTGCCGCAGACACATTTCGCGCCGCTGCAGTAGACCAGGTCGCCACCTGGGCGGAACGTGCCGGAGCAACCCTGGTGAAGCCAAAGCAAGAGGGGCAAGATCCGGCATCGGTGGCTTTTGAAACAGTTGATGAGGCAATCAAGCATGATGCCGACATCGTGATTATCGACACTGCCGGCCGATTGCAAAACAAAGCAGACCTAATGAACGAGCTCGACAAGATTCGTCGCGTGGTTGAAAAGCAAGCTCAAATTAGCGAAGTGCTTCTGGTGCTTGATGCAACCACGGGGCAAAACGGATTAGCACAGGCCAAAGCGTTTGCTGAAGTAGCGAAAGTTACCGGCGTTGTACTAACCAAGCTTGACGGCACAGCCAAAGGCGGCATTGTCTACTCAATTCAGCGCGAGCTTGGAATACCTGTGAAACTTGTAGGCGTTGGTGAAGGTATCGAAGACTTTGCCTTCTTTGATGCAAAAGAATTTGCAAACGGGCTAGTGAACTAGGGAGGGTAGTGATGTTCGGAAATCTTTCGGATCGTTTAATTGAAACGTTCAAGAATCTAAGAAGCAAGGGCAAGCTAAGCCCTGCTGACATTGACGCAACCCTCCGCGAGATCCGTCGTGCGCTGCTTGAGGCAGATGTTGCTCTAGATGTTGTTAAGAACTTCACAACCTCTGTTCGCGACCGTGCACTTGGTGATGAAGTATCCAAGGCACTGAATCCGGCACAGCAGGTTGTTCAAATTGTTAACGAAGAGCTCGTCAAAATTCTTGGCGGAGAACAACGCAAGCTATCTTTTGCAAAAACCGCGCCAACAGTAATTATGCTTGCCGGTTTGCAGGGTTCCGGAAAGACAACTCTGGCCGGAAAGCTAGCCAAGTGGCTCAAGGACCAGGGTCAGACACCTATTCTCGTTGCCGCCGACTTACAAAGACCAAATGCGGTTAATCAACTGCAGGTAGTTGGTGAGCGAATTGATGTGCCTGTTTTTGCACCGGAGCCAGGTAATGGAGTTGGCAACCCGGTAAGCGTTGCTAAGGACTCAATCAAGCACGCAAAACAGAAAATGTTCAGCGTTGTCATTGTCGACACCGCTGGTCGTTTGGGAATTGACGAAGAGTTGATGACCCAGGCAAAAGACATTCGTAAAGCAATTGACCCCGATGAAGTCCTCTTTGTAATTGACTCGATGATTGGTCAAGACGCTGTCAACGTTGCGAAGGCATTTGATGATGGTGTTGGAATCACTGGTGTCGTCCTAACTAAGTTGGATGGTGATGCTCGCGGTGGTGCGGCACTATCAGTTGCCTCAGTAACAGGAAAGCCAATTCTTTTTGCATCAAACGGCGAAGCCATGGATGCATTTGAGCCGTTCTACCCAGATCGAATGGCGAGCCGCATTCTTGACATGGGTGATGTGCTAACTCTGATTGAGCAGACTCAAAAGAACTTCGATGAAACAGAAGCTCGTGCGCTGGCCGACAAAATGGCCAAGGACGCGTTCACGCTTGAGGACTTTCTTGATCAGATGCAACAGCTCAAGAAAATGGGCTCGCTGAAGAGCATGCTGGCCATGATGCCGGGTGCTGGTCAAATGCGCCAGCAGCTCGAAAACTTTGACGAAAAAGAAATTGACCGCACCGAAGCAATCATTCGCTCGATGACTCCGGCCGAGCGCCGTCAGCCAAAGATTTTGAATGGTTCGCGCCGCTCGCGCATTGCCAAGGGTGCAGGAATGACCGTCACCGATGTGAACTCGCTAGTCAACCGCTTCGAGCAAGCCGCCAAAATGATGAAAACCGTGGCCAAGGGTGGTGTTCCGCAGATGCCGGGCATGCCTGGAATGGGCGGCGGCTTTGGCGGCGGGCGACCAGCGAAATCCGGCAAGGCTAAGGATAAAAAGGGCTCAAAGTCCGGAAATCCAGCAAAACGCGCGGCCGAGGAAGCAGCTCGCGCGCTTGGTCAGAACCCCGGCGAGGGTTCATCGGGGTCCGGTTCAGCATTTGGCTTGGGTGGCTAGGCGGGCTCAACCCCTTGCTAACTAGCGCCACGCCCGATTTTCTGGCAGAATAGAGCGGTTGTCGCCGTTTGACCCTCTAACCAAACGATTACGACAACCCACAGAGCTTTTTCTTCCGAGTGTGCCCCCACGCTCACG
>JAHEGM010000004.1:8406-55328 GCA_024645105.1 Rhodoluna sp. | reverse complement strand
TAGCGGTAACTAAAATTCTGGCTGACCTCGGCATTGGGCCAATCACATTGGCCGCTTCGTTACTTCATGACACGGTTGAAGACACCGAATACACGCTCGACATGCTCACCAAGGATTTTGGTGCAGAGGTTGCGATGCTAGTAGACGGGGTTACAAAGCTAGACAAGGTTAAGTTTGGTGATCACGCTCAAGCCGAGACTGTTCGCAAGATGGTTGTGGCTATGTCTAAAGACATTCGTGTTTTGGTGATCAAACTTGCTGACAGACTTCACAACGCTCGAACCTGGGGATTCGTCTCAGAGGAATCCGCAAAGCGCAAAGCGCAAGAGACTCTAGAAATTTATGCTCCGCTCGCGCACCGTCTTGGAATCAGCACAATTAAGTGGGAGTTAGAAGACATATCTTTCTCAGTGCTGTATCCAAAGGTCTATGAAGAAATTGTCAATCTAGTCACTCAGCGCACTCCCAAGCGTGCCGAGTTTATTGACTCGGTAATTGAGTCAATCAACGAAGACCTACGCGATGCCAAAATAAAGGGCAGCGTTGCCGGAAGACCAAAGCAGTATTATTCCATTTATCAAAAGATGGTTGTTCGTGGCCGTGAGTTTGACGACATCTATGACCTTGTTGGAATTCGTGTTCTTGTTGACGAGGTAAGAGATTGTTACGCGGTCTTAGGTGCAATTCACGCAAGGTGGAATCCGGTTCCTGGCAGGTTCAAAGATTACATCGCCATGCCAAAATTCAATCTCTACCAGTCGTTGCACACCACCGTGATTGGTCCTCAAGGTCGCCCGGTTGAGAT
Organism: Rhodoluna sp.; assembly: GCA_024645105.1. Lineage (GTDB taxonomy): Bacteria > Actinomycetota > Actinomycetes > Actinomycetales > Microbacteriaceae > Rhodoluna. The sequence goes on along the minus strand of JAHEGM010000004.1, from coordinate 54,523 downwards.
TCAGATTCGTACACATGAAATGCACAATCGTGCTGAGTATGGTGTTGCCGCACACTGGAAGTACAAAGAGCAAGTTGGCACTTCGGGCGAAACTGCAGACGAAGATTTGGTCTGGTTGAAGCACCTTACTGATTGGCAGGCCGAGACCCAAGACCCATCAGAGTTCTTGGATTCCCTGCGTTTTGAAATTGGCGCCAAAGAGGTCTACGTCTTCACGCCAAAGGGCAAGGTTGTGGGCCTTACCGGGGGAGCCACTCCGGTTGACTTCGCTTACTCAATTCACACCGATGTAGGCCACCGCACCATGGGTGCAAAGGTAAACGGAAGACTCGTACCACTAGAAACCGCACTGCAATCGGGTGACGTTGTCGAGATCTTCACTTCAAAATCACCAGACGCAGGCCCTAGCAAAGACTGGTTGAACTTCGTCAAGTCACCGCGTGCAAGGGCAAAAATCAAACAGCACTTTGCCATTGAGCGCCGCGACGATGCCATTGAGCAAGGTAAAGAAATGCTTGCCAAGGCTATGCGAAAGCAGAATCTGCCGCTGCAGCGTTTGATGGCAGCTGATGAGTTGGTGAAGCTTGCCGGAGAACTTAGGTTCCCCGATGTCGAAGGGCTGTATGCCGCGGTTGGAGATAACCACATTTCGGCTCAGTCAGTTGTTGAAAAGCTAGTTGCGGCCATCTCTCACGATGATCAAGAGGAGCAGGAGTTTCAGCTTCCGCCAACTCCAAGAAGCGCGAACCGCAACCGTTCAAACGATGCAGGAATCTTGGTCAAGGGCGATGCCGATGTACTAGTCAAATTGGCTAGGTGCTGCACCCCGGTTCCTGGCGACAAGATTATTGGTTTCGTGACGCGCGGTAGCGGTGTATCTGTGCACCGCGAAGACTGCAAAAACGTTGAACAGTTGATGCTTGAACCAGAACGATTGATGGATGTGACCTGGGCTCCGACGTCAAAGAGTTTGTTCCTCGTGCAGATTCAAATTGAGGCTCTAGATCGCGGCGGCTTGCTCTCTGATGTGACCCGTGTCCTGTCGGAGCACCACGTAAACATTCTTTCGGCATCCGTTTCAACCAGAGACGATCGAGTTGCGCTAAGTAGGTTCGTTTTTGAAATGGGCGATGCCCAACTTCTAGAGCACCTATTAAATGCGGTTAGAAGAATTGAAGCCGTTTACGACGTGTATCGAGTAAGTAACGCCTAAAACTTCTTAGGCCATTGACGCTTTCACGACCTCAAGCCATGCCTTACGGGCAGCCAGGGCCTCTGTTGCGTCCTTAACTTTCTTGGCGTCGCCTCCGGTTGTTGCCTTGGCAAGATCTTGTTCCAACTTCTTTATTGAGTCTTCAAGTTGGGCGGTAACGCTGTTTGAACGCTCAATTGCCGCAGGGTCGGTCTTTCGCCACTGATCTTCTTCGACTGCGCGCACCTTTGCTTCGACTGCACGAAGCTTGTCTTCGGTCTCGCGCAGCTTGTCTTTTGGCACACGGCCTGCTTTTTCCCAGCGCTGCTGAATCACTAGCAACGCCTTCTTAGCCTCGGCAAGATCCTTGGTTGGGTCTATTGCCTGAGCATCCTTAATGATTTCAAGCTTGACTGCAAGATTCTTTTCCTGCTCGGCATTTTCTACAACGGCAGTTTCAGATTTCTTTGCAAAGATGGTGTCGCCGGCCGCCTTGAATCTAGCCCAAAGTGCGTCATCTGATTTACCTGGAGTTCTACCGCTGTTTTTCCATTCATCAAGAAGCTTGCGGTATCCGGCTACATCGTCTGATCCCTTGGCGGCAAGTGCTTCTGCCTGCTCGACGATTGAATTCTTCTTTGCCTTTACCTGCTTATTGGTTGCGTCTAAGCCAGCGAAGTAAGCACGCTTTGCGGTCTCGAAACGAGTACGAGCACTAGAGAAGCGCTTCCAAACAGAGTCTGCTTCGCTCTTTGAAACTTTTGGCCCACTCTTTTGCAGCGCTTGCCAGTCTTCGAATAGCTTTGTCATCTCGGCCCCAGAGGTCTTCCACTGGGTCTTTGATGCATCTTGATTAGCAATAGCTTCGGCGCGGTCTGCGATTGCGATTCTTTTTGCCAGAGCCTCGGCAGTAGCTTCCTTTGAAGCCTCTTGCTTTTCGCTTACCAATGATGAAATTTTTGAATCCAGATTACCCACGCGGCGACGAAGATCAGCAAGATCGCCAACAGCTGCCGGCTCCTTTAGATCTTCCATAAGCTTGGCAGCCATCTTCTTCATTCCCAGAGAGTCAACCCTGTTGGCCACCCGCTGTTCAAGAATGCGAACCTGCGCCGCAATGTCCTCAAACTTTCGCACGAAGTAGGCGAGTGCCTCATCGGTGGTTACGCCAGGGTACTGACCAACCTTACGTTCAGATCCGTCAATGACGAATACGTTATTTTCTGCGTCTACGCGACCGAACTTATTGGTTGACATTTACTGGCTCCTAATTTGTAGGCGTCTAGATTCTCTAGACCGATTGACTTGGTTTTATTTTAGGGTGATGGCACCCAGCTTGGTTTCGACGGCAGGCTTGCCATCGCTTGAGCCGTCTTGGGTTCCTCCCTTGATGATCTTGTTAAGGGCGCTAAGACCCTTGGTGATCTTGCCAAATACGGAGTAGCCTCCGGCAGCGTCAGACGGAATCATGCTGTCTTTATAAACAATGAAGAACTGGCTGCCCATGCTTGAGCCATCGCCACCGCGTCTGGCCATAGCCAGGTAGCCCTCTTTGTAGGTGTCATCTGCAGGAGCATTCTCGACCGGACCCCAGTTGTAGCCCGGGCCACCGGTGCCATCACCATTTGGGTCGCCACACTGCAAGACGTAGATTCCCGCGGTTGTGATGCGGTGGCACGAGACATCGGTGTAAAAGTTTTTGTTTGCCAGGGTGAGGAAGTTGGCCACTGCCTGTGGGGCATTGGCGCCATCAAGGGTGATCTCTAGCTTCTTGCCTCCCACGGTCATGCTGCCTGACCACTCTCTGCCTTCAGCTACATCAACACTTGGCACCAGTGCAGAGTTTTCGGTTGCTTGTGGTGTCGCGGTTGCCTGGCCTGGGCCAAAACCAAAATACGCAAGCTGCAGAAGCAGGGCCAGGGCCACAGCGCCAGCTGAAACCATCAAAGCAAAACGATTATCGGCTTTTCTCAAGTTGGCCTTTTTGGCTGCTTGCTGCTTGTGCTCTTCAAACTTTTGCGCACTGGCTGCTGCTGAGGCGTAGATGTTTTGGGTCTTTTTCTTCGATGCCACGATGAGTTCCTTTTCCTTTTAGCTCCCTTGATTTTACGGCTGTTTGCGGGGTGTGTATTGCGCTTATCGGTCAATTCATCGGCTAGCCTGAAGGCTATGTCCGACCAAACAGGCCTTTTCTCTTCAGCCATGCCACTGGCGGCAAGAATGCGTCCTTCGAGCCTCGACGAACTTGTTGGTCAGCAACATCTACTTAGGCCAGGGTCCCCACTTCAGGCTTTAGCAACAAAGGCCATACCTGGCGAGAAATCTTCAACTGTTTCGGTCATTTTGTGGGGGCCACCCGGCACTGGAAAGACCACAATCGCACAGTTGGTGGCAAGGCTAAGCGGCAGGCGATTCGTAGAGCTGAGCGCCATAACCGCAGGCGTTAAGGATGTTCGCGAAGTAATGGAGCGTGCCCGAGCCGACAGAGATGCCTACGGGGTAAACACGGTTCTTTTTTTGGACGAGATTCACCGCTTTTCCAAGGCCCAGCAGGATGCCCTTCTACCAGGTGTTGAAAATGGCTGGATTGTTCTAATCGCGGCCACAACGGAAAACCCAAGTTTTTCAGTAATCGCCCCGTTGCTTTCGCGCTCCCTGTTGCTTACTCTGACTTCGCTCGAAGACACCGATATCGTCACTTTGCTCGAGAGAGCCATCGCGGCGCCTCAAGGTCTTGCCGAGGCTGTTTCGGCAAATGCTGACACTCTGGCGCAGATCGCCCTGATTTCTGGGGGAGATGCCAGGCGAGCACTCACCATTTTGGAGGCCGCCGCAACCGTGAGCCTGGGTGCCAACCCTAATCAACGCCCGGCAGTACTTGCCGATGAGCACGTATCGGGTGCTTTAGATAGAGCCTTGGTTCGCTACGACAAAGATGGCGATCAGCATTACGACGTCATTAGCGCCTTTATCAAGTCGGTTAGGGGCTCGGACGCCGATGCCGCGATCCACTATCTAGCCCGAATGATTGAGGCAGGCGAGGATCCAAGATTCATCGCCAGAAGACTAATTATCTTGGCCGCTGAGGATGTTGGCCTGGCTGACCCAGCGGCGCTTGGCTTGGCGGTTGCCGCGGCCGAGGCTGTTGCACTCATTGGCATGCCCGAAGGGCGCATTCCTCTGGCCGAAGCAACCCTGTATCTGGCCATGGCACCTAAGTCCAATTCGGCCTATCGGGCTATAAATGCAGCGATCGATGACATTAGAAACGGCCTATTTGGCGAAGTGCCGAAGCCACTTAGAAGTTCAAATCACGTTGGAGCAAAAGGGGCAGGGGCTGGTGTTGGCTATCTTTATCCGCACGATGACCCCAAGGCCGTGGTTGCCCAGAGGTATCTCGACGATAAGACACTCAATCGCACATACTTTTCACCCAAGGATCTTGGCCTCGAGCGCGAATTGGTTGAACGTTGGTCCAAGCTCCGGTCTATTATTCGAAGCTTCAAAAAATAGCCAACTGCCCTTTATTCAAAAGCCTTTGGCTGTTAGGATAGTCAGGTTGCCGACTGGAGCATTTGATCGCGGCTGAACATTTGCTCAATTCACGGTGCGACCCTCTTATAGCCGGAGGGTCCGTGGCAGAGGATCATCAGATCCGACTTGTGAACATTTACCGCTATACGAATCTTCGGATTCCATGAAAGGAACACGTGTCAAAGACAACACGTACCCGCAGCAAGACTCGCTTGTCGCGAGCTTTGGGACTAGCTCTTACTCCAAAGGCTGCAAAGTATCTAGAAAAGCGTCCTTATGCTCCGGGTGAGCACGGACGCACCAAGAAGAAAGCCGACAGCGACTTCGCCGTTCGTCTACGCGAGAAGCAGCGTCTACGCGCGCAGTACGGTATTCGCGAGGCACAGCTTCGTAAGACCTTTGCTGAAGCTAAGCGTGCCGACGGCCTAACTGGTGAAAACCTTGTTGAGCTTCTTGAAATGCGTCTTGACGCAATCGTTTTGCGTGCAGGTTTTGCACGTACCATCGCGCAGGCCCGTCAGATGGTTGTGCACCGTCACATTCTTGTAAATGGTGAGCGCGTTGACCGTCCGTCATTCCGCGTAAAGCCTGGACAGTTGGTTCACGTACACGCAAAGAGTGAAGTTACCGAACCGTTCCAGGTTGCAGCTGCAGGTGGACACGTTGATGTTCTTCCTCCAGTTCCTGGCTACCTAGATGTTTCTCTAGACAAGCTGCACGCAACTCTTACCCGCCGCCCAAAGCGCGCTGAAGTTCCAGTTACCTGTGAAGTTCAGCTTGTCGTTGAGTACTACGCGGCCCGCTAAAACTAAGAATCAATAGGGGAGTTCAGATGAGCGGTGGAGACATTGCAGCATTGGTTGCAGCGGGAGGATTCGTTCTCTTGGTGTTGTTCACTGCCGTGCCATTGCTAAAGCTTGGGCGCGTTCTCGACGAGACACGAAACTCAATTCGTGACTTGAACGAGAGCATGTCTCCGTTGCTCACTGAACTAACCGAAACTGTTGTCGCGACTAACAAGCAGTTGGCCCGCGTCGACGTAATCACTGAAAATGTCGCTGAGGTGAGCTCAAACATTAGCTCCCTGGTAGCGGTTTTCTCATCAGCGTTTGGATCTCCACTTGTTAAAATCGCAGGCCTAACTCAGAGCCTGCGCTCTGCACTTATCGGTAAAAAGAAGTAGGACCATCATGAAGAAGATTTTTTGGCTAACCGTTGGTATCTTTGCGGGAATTGAAATCAAGAAGCAAATTGACAAGAACCCAAACGCTCAGGCTCTGTTGGCTGATGCAACCGCGCGAGCAAAAGAATTTGGTGAGACTGCCTCAGAGGCGTTTCTAGATCGCACCGCAGAACTTACCGGAACACCTCGCACCGCCAAGAAGCCAGCTGCTCGCAAGCCTGCTGCAAAGAAGCCTGCTGCAAAGAAGCCTGCGGCGAAGAAGTCACCAGCAACTAAGCCTGCTTCAAAGTAATCGTGCAGACCGCCGAGATTCGCCGGCGCTGGCTCGATTTTTTCGAGAGCAAAGGCCACACCGTTGTACCTTCTGCTTCGCTAATTAGCGAAGACCCTTCACTTCTCTTTACCGTCGCCGGCATGGTGCCATTCATTCCATACATGAGCGGCCTCGTTCCAGCACCGTACTCTCGCGCTACCAGTGTGCAGAAGTGTGTTCGCACACTCGACATTGAAGAAGTGGGAAAGACCACTCGTCACGGCACGTTCTTTCAGATGAATGGAAACTTTTCTTTTGGTGACTATTTCAAAAAAGAGGCAATTGCCTTCGCTTGGGAATTCCTAACCGGAAGTAAAGAGTCTGGCTGCCTAGGTTTAGATCCTCAGCTTCTGTGGGTGACTGTTTTCCAAGACGATGACGAGTCAATCGCTATCTGGCGCGATGTTGCTGACATTCCCCTTGAGCGTATTCAGCGCCGTGGCATGAAAGACAACTACTGGTCAACAGGACAGCCTGGCCCTGCTGGTCCTTGCTCCGAGATTTACTACGACCGTGGGCCTTCCTACGGCCGAGAAGGCGGACCAGAAGCCGACGAAGACAGATACATCGAGATCTGGAATCTTGTGTTCATGCAGTACGAGCGCGGTGAAGGTACCGGTAAAGACAGCTTCGAGATACTCGGAGAGCTTCCAAAAAAGAACATCGATACTGGAATGGGCCTTGAGCGCGTAGCTTTTCTAATGCAAGGCGTTGAGAATCTTTACGAGATTGATCAGGTTCGTCCGGTTCTAGATTTGGCTGCCAAGCTTTCTGGAAAGACCTACGGTGCCAGCGTCGAAGATGATGTGCGACTTCGCGTGGTGGCCGACCACGTTAGATCTGCGCTAATGCTGATCTGTGATGGAGTCACCCCGGCAAACGATGGCCGTGGCTACGTGCTGAGAAGGCTTCTTCGCAGAACAGTACGTTCTATGCGACTGCTTGGTGTTGAGCAGCCAACCTTCAAAGAGCTTTTTGTTGTATCAAAAGACGCGATGAAAGACGCGTATCCGGAACTTGAATCTGAATTCGAGCGTATCCTGCGTGCCGCGGTCGGCGAGGAAGAGACTTTTCTTCGCACGTTGACCGCAGGTGAAGTATTCCTGGGTCAGGCGTTAGATGAAGTTAAGGCTGCAAAGTCATCGCAACTCAAAGGTGACGCAGCGTTTTTGCTTCACGACACTTATGGCTTTCCAATTGACTTGACTCTCGAGATAGCCGAAGAGGCCGGGCTTACCGTTGATCGAGATGGTTTTAAGGCGCTTATGTCTGAACAGCGCGACCGCGCTAAAGCAGACGCTAGAGAAAAGAAATTGGGCGGAACAGATCTGTCTGTTTACTCGGAGTTTAGAGCGCTTGGAGTCACAAAGTTCACCGGATATGAGTCGCTTGAGACATCGGCCAAAGTTCTAGGCCTAATCGTGGATGGCTTGGATGCCAAGGTAGCAACTCAAGGCCAGATAGCTGAAGTAATTCTTGATGAGACATCCTTCTATGCAGAATCTGGTGGCCAAGACTCTGATGCTGGTCTGATTATTGGTGATGGCGTTGAGCTTGAAGTCCTTGATGTTCAAAAGCCTGTCAAGGGATTAATCAGCCACAAGGTTCTTGTGCGCAAGGGCCAGGTTTCGATTGATCAAAAGGTTTCCACTCAAGTTGATTCTGAGTGGCGAGTTGGCGCACGACAGGCGCACTCGGGTACGCACGTTGTGCATGCTGCATTGCGTCAAGTCCTAGGGCCAACAGCCCTGCAGAGTGGCTCATACAACAAGCCTGGTTACTTACGTCTTGATTTCTCTTGGGCACAAGCGCTTTCTGCAGAAACCAAATCTGAGATTGAAGAAGTAAGCAATCTAGCTATTCGTAATGACCACAAGGTAACTGCCCAATTCATGTCTCTCGAAGAGGCAAAAACCTGGGGAGCGGTTGCACTATTTGGCGAAACCTACGACGAGAGCGTTCGAGTCGTTGAGATCGGCGGACCTTGGTCTCGAGAGCTGTGTGGTGGAACGCACGTTGATCACAGTTCACAAATTGGCTTGCTATCGGTAATCGGCGAGGCCTCGGTTGGCTCAGGGTCACGAAGAATCGAGGCGCTAGTCGGCATGGAAGCATTCCGCGCATTTGCCACTGAACGTGCCTTGGTCTCAAGATTGTCAGAGGCACTCAAGTCTCCAAAAGAACTTCTTGAAGAGCGCCTCGCTGCGACCATGGAAGAGCTTAAAAATGCTCAGCGTAAACTTGCGACACTTCAGGCAGGGGCCTTATCTGCTCGCATACCCGAATTCATCAAAGCGGCGCAATTTGTTGGCTCAACTAAATTCATCACCGCAGATCTCGGCGAAGTTTCTTCTGTCGACGATCTAAGAACGGTTGCTAGCGGAGTGCGCGAACAGGTGCAGAGTGAAGATGCCGTTTCGCTTGCCCTTGGGCTAATTGATTCCAAGCCAATGCTTGTCATTGCAACCACCGAGAGTGCTCGACGCTCAGGTCACAAAGCAGGTGCATTAGTCAAGATTGCCAGCGCGATTCTTGGCGGCGGTGGCGGCGGAAAAGATGACATTGCTCAGGGTGGTGGCTCAGACCAAACCAAAATCTCTGCCGCAGTTTCAGCGGTCAAGGAAGCGCTAAAGCTCTAGTGCGATCTGGTCGTCGACTTTCGGTTGATGTAGGCACAGTTCGCATCGGCGTTGCTGCTAGTGATTTTCACGCGATTCTTGCCTCTGGCGTGGCAACCATCGTGCGTAAAGAGTCACTTGATGAAACATTGAATGAGCTTTGCACTGTAATTAACGATGTCGAGCCTATTGAAATCTATGTTGGCCTTCCAGTAAAGATGTCTGGAGAGCACAGTGCCTCCACCAACGACGCAATCAGGTTCGCTCACGCTCTTGCTGCTGGGCAGACTATTCCCGTGCGCTTTATCGATGAGCGTCTAACCACGGTGACAGCTGCAGGCGCTCTTCGATCTTCAGGCAGAGATTCAAAATCCGGTCGCAAAATCATTGATCAGATCGCCGCAACGATTATCTTGGAACAAGCATTAGAAATTGAGCGCGTCACGAAACGTGAGCCCGGCATTTCAGTTGAGGAGATTCGTGAATAAATTTATTCGCCGCCGTATTCTGGCCGCTATTCTCGTGTCTCTGTTCGTGGTCGGCGGAGTATCACTATACGCAAATCGCGGTGTTATCCGAGCCGCTTTTGAACAACTTCAAGGAAACGACTATCCAGGACCGGGCCAAGGTGAGGTTGAGATTACCGTCAACGCCGGCGACAACGGTGATGTGATCGCAGAGCGCCTCTTCGAAGCAGGGGTCGTGAAGAGTTATCGAACAACTTATAAGTTGATTGTCGACACCAATCCATTGTTCTTCCCCGGGGTTTTCACCCTAAAGCTGCAGATGCGCTCAGTTGATGCAATAAATGCGCTAGCGGACCAAAACTCTGCTTCACTTCAGCGGACCACAATTAAAGAGGGTTTACGTGCCAGCGTCTTATTCAAGGTGCTCAGTGAATCCACCGGCGTTGCACTTGCCGATTTTGAATCTTTCTTCACCAAGCCTGCCGAATTTGGTTTGGATGCAAGCCTGAACAACATAGAGGGATATCTTTTTCCCGCCACCTACACATTCGCGCCTGGTTCCTCTGCTAAGCAGATTCTCCAGGCGATGGTTGATCGAATGAGAGAAGAGATAGCTAAGTTTGGAATTCCTAAGGAAAAAGTACACGAGGTACTAACCCTTGCTTCAGTAGTTCAAAAAGAAGCCAGGCTCAAAGACGACTTCTATAAAGCGGCAAGAACTTTTATTAATCGCCTAGAAGACGGCATGCATCTGCAATCAGACGCGACCGTATCCTATGGTGTCGGTGGAAATACAGTCAGCACCTCTCGGGCAGATCGCGCCAACAAAAACGGATACAACACCTATCTAAACCCAGGGTTGCCTATTGGGCCCATTTCGGCACCCGGTTCCGTGGCAATTGATGCCGCACTGCACCCAGCAGAAGGTAAGTGGCTATATTTCTGCACAATCAATCTTGAGACCGGGGAAACAGTATTCAGTGAAACTTATGCTCAGCATGAAAAAGCAGTCGCACAATGGCTTGCCTGGATGAAGGACCATCCTGAATATGAGTAAGTCATTTGCGGTACTTGGTTCGCCGATAGATCATTCAAAGTCTCCTCAGATTCACGAGGCCGCTTATCGAGTCTTAAACGAGGAATGGAGTTATGGTCGCTTTGAGATCCCAAAGGGTGGCCTGAAGCGGTTCATTGAGAATGAAGGTTCGAGTTTTTCTGGTTTCAGCGTGACAATGCCACTCAAGGAGAACGCAAAGAGTTTTGCCGATGAGTTGGATCTGCTATGCATCGAAACTGGAGCTGCGAACACTCTTTGCAAAATTGGCGATAAATGGTTTGGGTTCAACACCGATGTATTTGGAATCATCCAGAGCGTTCGAGCAAAAACAAACCTGGAGTTCAAGAGGTCAACCATCTTGGGTTCTGGCGCTACCGCAACCTCGGCAATGGCTGCGATAGCAAGGTTGAGCCCCGGTTCAGAGGTGGTTGTAGTTGCAAGAAACAAAGAAGCTTCCAAGGCTCTAGTTGATTTTGGTAGTAAGTCAGGACTAGTTGTAAGGCGCAGCCGCTTCGTAAAGAGAGCTTTGTCGAATGCCGATTTAGTCATTTCTACTTTGCCCGCCAATTCACTTGATCAATTGGCCGAGAAGCTCATGGTTCGAACCAGTTTTAGGCCTAAGGGTCTTCTGTTAGATGTTGCTTACGATCCTTGGCCCAGCAAGATTGCAGCGCTGTGGACAAGCAGGGATGCGGCAGTAACTAGCGGAAAAGAGATGTTGGTTTGGCAAGCAATTGCTCAGATTCGAATTTTCAAGAATGGTAATCCTGCCGAGCCCTTGATGAATGAAGTCGCAGTTCTTGAAGCAATGCGCATTGCTGTGGACGAATAATAGGTAATGAACGGGGAGTTCCTCGCGGTTATGGCAAAATGGTCCTATGTTACGTTGGATCACCGCAGGGGAGTCGCACGGGCCTGAGCTCGTTGCCGTTCTAGAAGGCCTGCCAGCAGGAATTGCCATCACCACAAAGGATGTGCAAGACGCCTTGGCTAGAAGACGCCTTGGTTACGGACGCGGTGCCCGCATGAAGTTTGAGCAAGATGAGGTTTCTCTTTCTGGCGGTGTTCGTCATGGGCAAACCATGGGTGGCCCAGTTGCAATTACGGTAGCCAACACTGAATGGCCCAAGTGGCAAGATGTAATGTCTGCTGACCCAGTAGACGAGTCAAAGTTGACCGGTGCAAGAGCTGAGCCGCTGACCAGACCTAGGCCTGGACACGCTGACTTCACTGGAATGCAAAAATACGGTTTCCTTGATAGCCGCCCAGTTTTGGAGCGTGCCAGCGCAAGAGAGACTGCTGCGAGAGTTGCCCTAGGAGCCGTGGCTTCTAGTTTTCTAAAATCTCTAGGTATTGAGCTTGTCACACACACCGTTGGCATTGGCCCTGTTATGGCGGGCGTTGAACTTGATTTACCAAAGCCCTCAGATCTAGAGGCAATTGACGCAGACCCAATGCGTTGTTTCGACGGCGAACTTTCAGCTTTGATGGTCGCCGAGGTAGATGAGTGCCATAAAGATGGTGACACCCTTGGTGGAGTTGTTGAAACTTTGGTCTATGGCTTGCCGCCTGGTCTAGGTAGCTTTGTGCACTGGGACAGAAGATTAGATTCTCAGTTAGCGGGTGCACTGATGGGTATCCAGGCTATCAAGGGCGTTGAAGTTGGTGACGGTTTCGAAACGGCAAAACGTCGCGGGTCCGTTGCACACGATGAAATGCAAAGAGACACTCACGGAGTGGTTCGCAGGCTAACTGACCGCGCCGGTGGCATCGAGGGAGGCATGAGCAATGGTGAAATACTTCGCGTTCGTGCGGCCATGAAGCCTATCTCCACCATTCCTAAAGCACTCGCAACTATTGATGTGGCTACGGGTGAAGCCGCTAAGGCACATCATCAGCGTTCGGACGTGTGCGCTGTTCCGGCCGCGGGAATTGTTGCCGAGGCAATGGTGGCCCTTGTTCTTGCAAATTCCGTATTGGAAAAATTTGGTGGAGATTCGCTTGATGAGACAAAGCGAAACCTTCAAAGTTACTTGGCAAACATTCCAAGCGTTCTTGCTTCATCTGATTCAAGTCAAAGCAATGCCTAATAAAGCCGATGTGATCGTGCTAGTTGGCCCAATGGGTGTTGGCAAGAGCACGGTCGGCAAGAAGCTGTCTAAAGCTTTGAAGATTCCCTTTTCTGACACTGATGCAATGATTGTTGAGGCGCACGGCGCTATTGATGAGATTTTCAAATCAAGAGGCGAAGAACAGTTTCGCGAGTTAGAGCACGATGCATTGGCCAGGGCCTTGAGTTCTCCGGGCATAGTAGCCACCGGAGGTGGCGCAGTTCTTTTAGAGAAGTCCCAGGAACTTCTAAAGGGCGCGACGGTGATTTACTTGGCCACAGACGGAAAACACATTGGTTCTCGACTTCGCAAGAGCTCACGGCCGCTGATTAAAAATGGGATTGATGATTGGCGTCGCATTTACGATTCGCGAAAAGAGATTTATGCCAAGGTGGCTGATTTTGAAATCAACACCTCAGGGCATCCGCTAGTTCAAACCATTTCCGAAATCCGTGAAAGATTGGGCATTTAATGAATTCATCCACAGTTATCCGCGTGAATGGTGAGAGCCCCTACGACGTTGTAATCGGAAGAGCGCTTATTTCGGAAGTCGCAACCGGACTTGGCGTAACAGTCGCAAAAGTTTTGATCGTTCACCCGGTTGCACTTACTGCATCGGCTGAGCTCTTGAGAGAGTTACTTATTGCCGAAGGATATGAACCAATCTTGGCGGGTGTTCCAGATAGCGAGGATGCAAAACGTGTTGAAGTAGCTGCCTTCTGTTGGACAATCATGGGGCAAGCCGATTTCACCAGATCTGATGCCGTTATTGGCTTTGGTGGTGGTTCCACCACCGATCTTGCTGGCTTTGTAGCTGCGACCTGGTTGCGCGGTGTGAAATTGGTTCAGGTGCCCACAACCCTCTTGGGCATGGTCGACGCAGCAATTGGTGGTAAAACCGGAATCAACACGGCCGAGGGCAAGAATTTAGTTGGCGTTTTTCATGCCCCTGCGAAAGTCATCGTTGATCTCGACACCCTACTCAGCCTTGCAAAGAACGAGATTCTTGCCGGGTTTGGTGAGGTTGTAAAGTACGGATTCATTGCCGACCCACGCATTCTTGAGCTCATTGAAGCAGATGTAACAGTTGCCACCAACCCTTCTTCTGCCGTCTTCCAAGAGATTATTGAGAGATCGGTTGCGATCAAGGCAAGAGTTGTCTCAGAAGATTTCAAAGAATCAGGGCTTCGCGAAATATTGAACTACGGTCATACCTTGGGCCACGCCATTGAACATGCCGAGCGCTATAAGTGGCGCCATGGGGCGGCAATTTCAATTGGCATGGTTTTTGTGGCCGAGTTAGCCAGGTTGGCTGGCAGGTTAGGCGATGACGTAGTAGATCGTCACAGGTCCATTCTCAAGTTGATTGGCCTGCCAGTTAGTTATCCTGCTGAAAAGTGGACCCAACTTGTCGAGACCATGCAGCGCGATAAGAAGTCTCGTGCCGGAACACTGCGTTTTGTTGTCCTAGATGACCTTGCCAAGCCCACGATTATGAGTGCGCCAACCCCAGAGATGTTGTTTGCTGCATTTCAGGAGATTGTCGAAGCTTAGTTTTTTCAAACTTCGCACTAACCTAGAGGTATGCAGAAGGTATTAGTTCTCAATGGGCCAAATTTAGGTCGCCTTGGTTCGCGCGAACCAGACATTTATGGGGCCATGGATTTTGATGCACTCACCTCTGCAGTAAATGCGAAGGCAACACAGCTTGGCTTGACTGCAGAGGTTAGGCAGACAGACAGCGAGAGTGAGCTAATCAGTTGGATTCACGAAGCCGTTGATACCGGATCAAACGTAGTCTTGAATCCAGCCGCCTTTACTCACTATTCATATGCACTACGTGATGCAGCGGTTCAAGTTACGAAGTCTGGGCTCAAATTGATTGAGGTGCACCTAAGCAATCCGCACACTCGTGAAGAATTTAGACACAACAGCGTTATTTCTGGGGTGGCAACGGGGGTCATTGCTGGTTTTGGCGTTGACTCTTATCTGCTTGCAATGACTCAACTTGCCAGCCGCTAGACTGGTTCAAAGCCCGCTCAAGGCGTGCAAATCAACTTATTGAAATGAGATTTTCGTCATGGCAACTTCAAATGACCTAAAGAACGGAATGGTTCTAAACATCGAGGGACAGCTTTGGGCTGTCACCGAATTTCAGCACGTGAAGCCTGGTAAAGGTGCAGCTTTCGTTCGTTCAAAGTTGAAGAATGTGCTCACTGGCAAGGTTGTCGACAAGACTTTCAACGCCGGCGTAAAGGTTGAGACCGCAAACGTAGACAAGCGCGACATGACCTACCTATACAACGATGGCGACGGTTTCGTGTTCATGGACAAAGACACTTACGACCAAGTTGTGCTCTCTGAGGCAATCGTTGGTGATGCCGTTAACTACTTGCTAGAAAACCAGGAAGCAACTGTTGCCTTGCACGAGGGCAACCCAATCTATGTTGAGCTTCCTGCATCGGTTGTTCTTGAAGTCACATACACAGAGCCTGGTCTTCAGGGTGATCGCTCAAGCGGAGGCACGAAGCCTGCAACCGTTGAGACTGGCCTTCAGATTCAGGTGCCTCTGTTCCTTGAGAACAACACTAAGGTCCGAGTAGACACCCGAACCGGTGACTACCTTGGCCGAGTGACTGACTAATAAGTTGAGCGCAAGAGCCAAAGCCCGCAAGAGAGCGGTTGATGCTGTATTCGCGGCGGACCTACGAAAGATTTCACCGCTAAGTCTTCTAGACGATGTTGCCGATTTAGCTGCTGATCGTCAAAATCAAGAGGCAATTTTCGGCTACGCCCGTGAAATTGTTCAGGGCATCGTTGATAATCACGGTGAAATAGATGACTTGCTTGAGACCTATTCACAGGGATGGGCCCTAGACAGGATGCCAAACCTTGACAGGGCAATCCTGCGAGTAGCGGTTTGGGAGATTCTGTTCAATGACGAAGTTCCAGACGCCGTAGCGGTCAACGAGGCTGTAGAAATGGCAAAAGAGTTGTCCACAGATGATTCGGGGTCGTTTGTGAACGGCTTGCTCTCAAGGATTTCTTCCACCAAGACGGCAAACTAACCCCAATCGGCTGTTAGAATAACCACAACAAACATCCTTTAAAGACCGTCCAGAGAGGCGGAGAAGGAGGTGGGCGTGGTTACACGCACCGTCTTAAGTAGCGACGACATTGATCGGGCAGTCACCCGTATCGCACACGAGATACTCGAAGCCAACACTGCATTGCAGAAGAGCGGCACAAAAAATTTAGTCATCCTAGGCATCCCTACTCGCGGAGTGCTGCTTGCTGAAAGAATCGCAGCAGTTATTTCAAGAACCGAGCCAGAAGCCGACATAAAAAACATTCTTGGTCGTCTAGACATCACGATGTTCCGCGATGATCTCGCCGACAAACCAACCAAATCAATTACCGAAACCCAGATTCCCGCCCAGGGTATAGACGATAAAGTCGTCGTCTTGGTTGATGATGTTTTATTCAGCGGTCGAACGATTAGAGCGGCACTTGATGCCTTGGGCGAATATGGTCGACCAAGGGCCGTTCGCCTAGCTGTGCTTGTTGATCGTGGTCACAGAGAACTACCAATTAGAGCGGATTTTGTCGGCAAGAACCTGCCAACGTCTCGAGACGAGCGTATTCGTGTTCAGTTATCTGAAACAGACAACCTAAACGCGGTGGTGATTGAGTCTTGAAGAATCTACTTTCAGCCGGGCAACTTTCAGGTGCGCAAGCAGTTGAAATTCTTGACATCGCCGAAGGAATGGCTGATGTCAACGATCGAGAAATCAAAAAGCTGCCAACCCTCAGAGGCAAGACTGTAGTGAACCTCTTCTTCGAAGATTCAACCCGAACACGTATTTCGTTTGAATTGGCTGAAAAGCGTTTGTCTGCTGACGTAATTAATTTCACGGCAAAGGGATCGTCTGTTTCAAAAGGAGAAAGTCTCAAAGATACAGCCCAAACCCTTGAGGCCATGGGGGCAGATGCGGTGGTTATTCGCCATTCTGCATCGGGGGCTGCGAACGTTCTTGCAAATTCAGGTTGGATAAACGGAAGCATTATCAACGCGGGAGACGGAACGCACGAGCATCCAACCCAAGCCTTGCTTGATGCTTACACAATGCGAAAGCGCATTCACGGTTCAGCCTCTATGGGCAAAACGCTTGAGGGAGTAAAGGTTGCCATTGTTGGTGACATTCTGCATTCTAGGGTTGCTCGTTCTAATCTGCTGCTGCTCAACACGCTGGGTGCAGATGTGCATTTTGTTGCACCGCCAACACTTCTCCCATCTGACTCATCTAACTTTGATGCCAAGTTGCACTACTCACTTGATGAAATGCTTTTGAAAGAACAACCGGATGTCGTCATGATGTTGCGAATTCAAACCGAGCGCATGAACGCATCTTTTTTCCCTACTGAGCGCGAATACGCTCGCTACTGGGGATTCAACGCGCAGCGACTAGGACAACTTAAGAAGTCAGCTATTTTGATGCACCCTGGGCCGATGAACAGGGGGTTAGAGATAGACGCAGTCTCTGCAGATTCAGCCCAATCAACAGTCCTTGAGCAAGTAGCCAACGGTGTCTCAGTTCGAATGGCCGTGCTTTACACATTGCTTTCGGGCGAAAGGAACGCAAATGCCAGCTAAATCAATCAAAGAAAACTACGTTCTAAAGAATGTAATGCTTGCCGATGGGTCAAGTGCCGACATTCAGGTTGTTGGAGACAAGATCTCAGCAATCGGATCCGGTCTTGAAGCAGAACGCCAAATCGATTGCTCGGGTCTAGTTGCACTCCCTGGCTTTGTTGACTTACACACTCACCTACGCGAGCCGGGCTTTGAACAGAGCGAAACCGTGCTGACCGGAACCCAATCTGCAGCGTTGGGTGGATTCACCGCGGTTCACGCCATGGCAAATACCATGCCCGTAGCCGATACCGCTGGTGTTGTCGAGCAGGTGGCGGCACTCGGCACAGAAGCTGGATACGCAGATGTATATCCGATTGGTGCAGTGACTGTGGGCCTAGAGGGTAAACAGCTTGCTGAACTTGGTGCAATGGCTAATTCAAAGGCGCAAGTAAAAGTCTTTTCTGACGATGGAAAGTGTGTGTACGATCCGGTGATCATGCGCAGAGCCCTTGAGTATGTGAAGACATTCGGCGGCGTAATTGCACAGCACGCTCAGGAGCCAAGACTTACTGATGGCGCTCAGATGAATGAGGGCGCGGTTAGCGCTGAGCTTGGTTTGACTGGGTGGCCAGCTGTTGCCGAAGAATCAATCATCGCTAGAGACGTATTACTTGCAGAGCACGTTGATTCACGACTGCACATCTGCCATCTATCTACTGCTGGATCTGTCGAGATCATTCGTTGGGCAAAGGCGCGAGGAATTAAAGTCACTGCCGAAGTAACTCCGCATCACTTGCTGCTTACTGATGAGCTAGCAAGAACTTATGACTCTGTTTACAAAGTGAACCCGCCACTTAGAACTCAAAAAGATGTTGAAGCTCTAAGAGCAGGGCTCATCGACGGCACAATTGACATAATTGCCACGGATCACGCTCCACATCCAATCGAAGCAAAAGACTGTGAATGGAATGCAGCTGCATTTGGAATGCTTGGCCTCGAAATTGCTGCGTCAGTTGCGCAAGAGGTATTGATCGAAAGCGGTAAATCTTCTTGGACAAGACTTGCCGAGGTGTTGTCAAAGAATCCGGCCGCAATCGCCGGAGATCTTGAACAAGGGCAAGAGCTGAAAGCCGGAGCAGTTGCAAACATTGTTTTGATTGACCCAACAACCAAGCGCAAAGTGGTTGCCGATTCAGCTTCTAAATCAAAGAATTCACCCTACGTTGGACTTGAACTGCCAGGTGCCGTCAGGCACACAATCTACAGAGGTTATTTCACCGTCGAAGATTCCAAACTTGCTGAGGTAGGAAACAACTAATGGGTAAAAACATCATGGCCCTAGTGAGTGCTGCTGTTTTTCTGCTGCTGCTATCACTTGCAATTCGAGCTTGGCGCTCTCGCATTGCCAATCAACAGGCATCTTTCACTGCACCACTGGAAGCCCTTGAGTATTTCGGCCAAGTGCTGGTTGAGGCAAAGGCTTTCTACGTTGCCACGACCTATGCGGTAAACGTTCTTGAGCGCATCGCAGCCTACGGTCTTGGCGCGCGAGGTAAAGCACAAGTGTTGGTGTTTTCTGAGGGCGTTTTGATTGTCAGAGTTGGCGAGAGATCTTTGGCTCTTGATAGGGCGCAAATAGTTGCAGTTGGCTACGGTCAGGTGGCAATTGACAAGGCCGTTGAGAGTGACGGTCTCATTCAAATCACCTGGATGCAAGATAGCTCATCGCTCACAACTCACCTGCGCGTTAAGGAACCGGCACTTCGAGACCAAATTGTCTCGGCAATTTCAGGAATCATTACGAAAGAGGAATCATTATGAGTCAGGCCCTGCTAGTACTAGAAGACGGCCGCGTTTTCCATGGAGATTCATACGGCGCCGAGGGAAAGACGCTTGGTGAGGTTGTTTTTGCTACCGGCATGACCGGATATCAAGAGACTTTGACTGACCCTTCGTATGCCGGTCAGATAGTTGTGCAGACATCGCCACACATCGGTAACACAGGCGTGAACACCCGCGACGAAGAGTCTTCCAAGGTCTGGGTTGAAGGCTACGTTGTGCGAGATCCATCGCGAATTGTTTCCAACTTCAGATCTGAAGGTTCTCTACCTGATGAGCTTCGAAAATACGGAGTTGTTGGTATTTCTGGAATCGATACGCGTGCCCTCACTAGACACCTTAGGACGGCAGGCTCGATGCGAGGGGGAGTGTTCTCGGGTGTTGCATCAAAGCTTCCACTTGAAGATCTGATTGCCGAGGTAAGGGCAGCGGTGAAGATGAAGGGCCTTTCGCTTAGCGATGTTGTTTCAACCTCGGAGTCTTACACGGTTTCGCCCGTTGGTGACAGAGTTGGCAAGGTTGCGATTGTTGATCTTGGAATTAAAAAGTCGACTATTGAGCACATGGCATCCCGTGGCCTAGAAGTTGAAATTTATCCGGCAAGCGTTAATGCGGCCGAACTACTCGCGGCAAACCCAGACGCAGTTTTTTATTCCAATGGCCCTGGCGATCCCGAAGCGGCTGCAGCTCAGGTAGAGGTTCTAAAAAAAGTATTGGATGCAAGAATTCCTTTCTTTGGAATTTGCTTTGGAAACCAACTGCTTGGCAGAGCATTGGGATTCGAGACCTATAAGTTGCCATTTGGGCATAGAGGCATCAACCAGCCGGTACTAGATCGTAAGACCGGAAAGGTGGAAGTCACCGCCCATAACCACGGTTTTGCGGTCAAGGTCGATGGCGGGCCTGAGGCGCAAAGCCCTGCCGGATACGGTCGTGTTGCTGTTAGTCACGTTTCGCTCAACGACGATTGCGTTGAAGGTCTTGAATGCCTGGACATCCCAGCGTTCTCAGTGCAATACCACCCTGAGGCGGCCGCTGGACCGCACGATTCCAATTACTTGTTCGATCGCTTGGTTGAACTTATCAAGACAAACAAGGCGGCCAAATAATGCCAAAACGTTCCGACATAAACAGCGTTCTAGTAATAGGCTCAGGCCCAATCGTTATTGGTCAGGCTTGTGAGTTTGACTATTCTGGCACGCAGGCTTGCCGAGTGCTGCGCGCGGAAGGTATCCGCGTCATTCTGGTGAACTCAAATCCGGCGACAATCATGACGGATCCGGATTTTGCTGACGCTACCTACATCGAACCAATCACCCCCGAGGTTATTGAATCAATCATCATCAAGGAAAAGCCAGATGCAATTCTGCCTACTCTGGGTGGTCAGACCGCTCTAAATGCAGCAATGGCACTTCATGACCTTGGAATTCTTGAGAAATACAACGTCGAGCTAATTGGCGCGAAGGTTGATGCAATCAAAAAGGGCGAAGATCGTCAGATTTTCAAGCAGCTCGTTCTTGATGCCGGGGCCGACGTTGCAAAATCAGTCATCTGCTCAACCCTTGATGAGTGTTTAGCGGCCGTTGGTGAGCTTGGCTACCCACTAATGGTTCAGCCATCTTTCACAATGGGTGGTCTGGGTTCAGGATTTGCTCATGATGAAGAAGAGTTGCGACGAATTTGCGAATCTGGTTTACAGGCTTCTCCAGTGACTCAAGTACTTCTATCCGAGTCAATTCTTGGTTGGAAAGAGTACGAACTTGAGTTGATGCGCGACACCAATGACAACTGCGTCGTGGTTTGCTCAATTGAAAATGTTGATCCGGTTGGTGTTCACACCGGCGACTCAATAACCGTTGCACCGGCACTCACATTGACAGACCGCGAGTACCAGAACCTGCGAGACATCAGCATTGACATTATTCGCGCTGTTGGCGTTGACACTGGAGGCTGCAATATCCAATTTGCAGTGGATCCAACAAATGGTCGCGTAGTCGTAATTGAAATGAACCCTCGAGTAAGTCGTTCGTCTGCTCTCGCCTCAAAGGCGACTGGTTTTCCGATTGCCAAGATTGCGGCAAAACTTGCGATTGGTTACACACTCGATGAGATTCCAAATGACATCACCCGGGTAACCCCAGCCAGCTTCGAGCCAACTCTTGATTACATAGTCGTTAAGGTACCGCGCTTTGCGTTCGAGAAATTCCCAGCTGCCAACAACACGCTAACCACAACAATGAAATCGGTTGGTGAGGCTATGGCTATTGGTCGAAACTATTCGCAAGCACTTCAAAAAGCTTTGCGCAGCCTTGAGAAGAGAGGCTCTTCCTTCCACTGGGAGGGTCCTCTTGGAAACATTGCAGAACTCTTGGAGGCTATCAAGACACCCACCGATGGTCGTCTTGTTCAGGTTCAACAGGCGCTTCGTGCGGGCGCAACTGCCGCCCAAGTATTTGACTCAACCAAGATTGATCCTTGGTTTGTTGATCAGATCGTGCTTATCAACGAGGTTGCAGATGATATTGCCAAGGCGCCTAGCCTAGATACGGTTGTCATCAAGCACGCTAAAAATCACGGCTTCAGTGACGCTCAAATTGCTCAGCTCAGGGGAATTGGCGAAGCTGAGGTGCGAGCTATTCGTCACGCGCTGAATCTGCGCCCAGTGTTTAAGACTGTTGACACCTGTGCCGGTGAATTTCCGGCCGAAACTCCGTACCACTACAGCACCTACGAGCAGGAGACCGAGGTTGCCCCTTCAGATCGTAAGAAGGTCGTAATTCTTGGTTCTGGTCCAAACAGAATTGGCCAGGGTGTTGAATTTGATTACAGCTGCGTGCATGCTTCGTTTGCCCTCTCTGATGCGGGTTATGAAACAATCATGATCAATTGCAATCCAGAGACCGTATCTACCGACTACGACACATCGGACCGCCTGTACTTTGAACCGCTTACCTTGGAAGACGTTCTTGAAGTAATTCACGCGGAACAGCAAAGCGGCGAGTTAGTTGGTGTAGTTGTGCAGCTTGGTGGTCAGACAGCACTGGGTCTGGCTAAGGGTCTTCAAGACGCAGGCATACCAATTCTTGGAACAACCCCTGATGCAATTGATTTAGCTGAAGAGCGAGGTCTGTTTTCAAAGATTCTTGAAGACGGGGACCTTCTAGCTCCGGCTAACGGAACAGCCCTGAATCTCGCCGAGGCAGAAGTTATTGCCTCGAGAATCGGATACCCCGTTTTAGTTAGGCCTTCATTCGTTCTTGGCGGCCGCGGCATGGAGATTGTCTACGACCAGACTGGTATCAGAGACTACTTCGACCGAATCAAAGACCAGGGAATTGTTGGGCCAAACCATCCTTTGCTGGTAGATCGCTTTCTCGATGACGCAATCGAGATTGACATCGACGCTCTCTTCGATGGTGAGACCCTTTATGTTGGTGGCGTTATGGAGCACATTGAAGAGGCCGGAATTCACTCTGGTGACTCAAGTTGCACCCTGCCGCCAATCACAATGAGTGATTCTCAAATTGCACGAGTAAGAGAGGCCACCCTCAAGATTGCCCAGGGTATTGGCGTGCGCGGCTTGCTGAATGTTCAGTTTGCTCTTGCAGCCGATGTTCTCTACGTACTCGAGGCAAATCCTCGCGCCTCGAGAACTGTTCCATTTGTTTCAAAGGCATTGGGCATTACTTTGGCAAAAGCAGCTTCACTAGTGATGGTTGGCAAAACAATCAAGAGCCTGATAGCCGATGGCCACCTGCCTGAAAAGGATGGCACCTACATTCCGGCCGGTGCACCAATTGCCGTAAAGGAAGCCGTGTTGCCGTTCAAGCGATTTGCCACCAAGGACGGCAGGTTCGTGGATTCACTGTTGGGTCCCGAGATGCGCTCAACCGGCGAGGTTATGGGTATTGATGTTGATTTCCCTAAGGCATTTGCAAAGAGTCAATCTGCAGCTGGCAGCGCGCTTCCGACTTCTGGAAGCATCTTCATCTCTGTTTCCGATCGCGACAAGCCTCAGGTAATTCTGCCGGTTCGTCGCCTTCAGCAACTCGGCTACAAAGTTCTTGCTACCAGTGGAACTGCAGCAATCCTTGCTCGTCACGGTATTGAAGTTCACGTGGTAAGAAAGCATACCGATGACAGTTCTGTCGCTGATGGGCCCACAATTGTTGAATTAATTACTGCAGGAAAAGTTGATGTTGTTGTGAACACACCTTCCGGTTCAAGTGCACGCAAAGACGGATACGAAATTCGCGCTGCGACCACAGCCGCTGATAAAGCTATCTTCACAACCATTGCTCAGTTATCGGCTGCGATTGGTTCGTTCGAAGAGGTGATTGCCGGTCCGTTTGCGGTTAAGTCGCTACAGGATCACGCGCATGACAGGGCGGTGGCACTTGCCAAATAGCTTTGGTGTATCTCTGAAAGCTGCCTTTGACCGCTACGGTCAGCTGTGCGTTGGAATTGACCCCCATGAATCCTTGCTCGAACAGTGGGGGCTCGATGACAACGTTCAAGGTTTAGAGAAATTTGCCTATCTAGCTCTCGATGCTGCGGCAAATTCAGTTGGAATCATTAAGCCCCAGGTTTCTTTCTTCGAAAGACATGGTTCCGCAGGATTTGCTGTTCTCGAAAAATTAGCCCAGCGCGCAAGCGAAACAGACCTAGTGGTAATCATGGACGCCAAGCGTGGTGACATCGGTACCACCATGACCGCATATTTTGATGCGTGGCTTGGTGCGAACGCCCCCTTTATCTGCGACGCCCTGACGGTCTCACCATATTTGGGCTTCGATTCACTCAAGGAATCAATGTCTAGCTGCCTCGAACGAGGCAAAGGGATTTTTGTTTTAGCAGCGACTTCAAATCCTGAGGGAGCAAAGCTGCAAAGAGCAACGGCTGGCGGCCAAACGATTGCGGCAAGCATCTGGGACTCACTGGGCGCAATTAATGCGGTTACCAGTGCACCCAATTCATCGTTTGGCTCCTTTGGAGCAGTTGTGGGCGCGACTTTAAACCTGGCGAGTTTTGGGCTTCAGAGTGTTCAAGAGGGTGTTTCAAAATCTGCAACGCCAATATTGGCTCCAGGTTTTGGTGCCCAGGGTGCCGAGCTTTCTGCAACTAGACAACTATTTGGAGCCGGTGCAGATCGAGTTATCCACTCTGTTTCTCGTAGCGTTTTACAGGCCGGCGCAAATGGAATCTCGAAGGCAATTCAGATTTCAAAATCCGAACTGCAAGCCGGGCTTCTTCAGGCATAGGCTGTCATCATGTCATCGCATCTAGCCGTAATAGCAGGCCCAACTGCAGTTGGAAAAGGCACCGTTGTTCGATACATCAAAGAGAACTATCCAAATGTTCACCTATCGGTCTCGGCAACAACTAGAACACCAAGACCTGGTGAGGTTGACGGTGTTGACTATTACTTCCTGAGTCACGACCAGTTTGACGAAATGATTCAGTCGGGGAACATGCTTGAATTTGCAGTCGTTCATGGATCCAACAAGTATGGAACTCCGCGCAAGCCAGTCGAAGAGGCCCTAAAACGAGGAGATTTGGTGATACTTGAGATTGACGTTCAAGGGGCTAGAAAGGTAAAAGAATCTATGCCTGAGGCCAAAACAATCTTCATCGCACCGCCTAGTTGGAATGAATTGGTTCTCAGACTCCGAGGCCGCGGCACGGAAGCCCCAGAAGAGCAGGAAAAGCGCCTAGAAACCGCCAAAATTGAGCTTGCCGCCCAGGATGAATTTGATTTTGTTGTTATCAACGATGAGGTAGCCAGATGCGCCCATCAAGTCGTAGAATTGGTGAAGGCTTAGCGGCTGTAGCCCGCCAAAACATTCAAATCTATAGAAGGTCAAAATCATGTCTGAAAAGCTAGAAGGAATCGTTTCTCCAGCGATTGACAACCTACTCAACAAGGTTGACTCTAAGTATGAACTCGTGATTTTTGCTTCAAAGCGTGCCCGTCAAATCAACGACTACTACTCAGCTCTGCACGAGGGAAGCCTGTTTAACAACGTTGGTCCATTGGTAGACGCAACGGTTGACGAAAAGCCTTTGACTATTGCAATGCACGAAATCGATCAAAACAAGCTTCAGAAGCACGCCACCGAGTAATTGCACTCGAGCACACAAACCTCAACCAGCTGAGAGCAAACTTCAATGCATGTCTTATTAGGCATCACTGGCGGAATCTCCGCTTACAAGGCAACTGGCATCATTCGCCTTTTGACCGAGTCCGGGCACACGGTAAAGGTTTTACCAACACAGAACGCACTCCGATTCATTGGAGCGGCAACACTCGAGGCACTCTCTCACAATTCAGTTGACTCGGATCTCTACACAGATGTAGCTGACGTAAAACACATTGCTTTGGCTCAAGAAGCCGATCTAGTAATCGTGGCCCCAGCAACCGCCGCTTTTTTGGCCAGATATGCCACTGGACTTGCCGATGATCTGTTAGGCAATGTCCTTTTGGCAACCACTGCTCCCGTGGTGATAGCCCCGGCTATGCACACAGAAATGTGGCAGCATCCGGCTACCAAAGCAAACGTAGAAACCTTGAACCTTAGGGGTGTCAAGATTCTTGAGCCTGCAGTTGGTCGCCTAACCGGCGCCGACACCGGTGTTGGCAGACTTCCTGAACCTAAGGACATAGTTACTTTTGCTCTTTCAGCGTTGCAAAAGCAAGATCTGGTTGGTAGAAAATTTCTTATTACGGCCGGCGGAACTCAAGAGAGCATTGATCCGGTTAGGTTTATCGGAAACAAGTCTTCGGGCAAACAGGGGATTGCAATTGCAAAGGCTGCCCAAGCTCGAGGTGCAGAAGTCCTATTAGTTGCCGCTAACGTTGCCAACATTGACACAGGATTGTCAGAAACACTTCGCGTCAGTAGTGCTGCTGAACTGTCTGAGGCGGTTCAGGGCCAAGCAGCAAAGTTTGACTGTCTGATAATGGCGGCTGCGGTGTCAGACTTTAGAGTAGAGAATGTTTCAAGCAGCAAAATAAAGCGCTCTGAGGTAGGTCAGGAGCTAAACCTTAAATTAGTTGCAAACCCGGACATCCTCGCCGAAACCGTCAAGTCTCTAAGCGCAGCAAAATCAAAAACGCTAACTGTTGGATTTGCAGCCGAGACAATTGAAGACAATTCAGAGGTTGAAGCTCTTACCCAGCTTGCCCTTTCTAAACTTGCGGCAAAGCAGTGTGACTTGATAGTTGCTAATAATGTTTTCAACGGCAAGGTTTTTGATAGCGACGTCAATAATGTGCTCATACTCGCGGCTAATGGTGATTCTTTCTCTTCCAGCGGAACCAAGTACGAGGTGGCCAACCAACTACTTGACGTTATCTCCGATATGCTTGATTGATTATGAGCAAACTACGCCTTTTCACCTCTGAATCTGTGACTGAAGGTCATCCAGATAAAATTTGCGATCAAATCAGCGACACAATTCTTGACGCAATGCTGGAGCAAGATCCTTCATCTCGTGTGGCCGTCGAGACAATGGTCACCACGGGTCTCGTGCACGTCGCAGGTGAAGTAACTACATCTGGCTATGTTGAAATTCCTAAACTGGTTCGCGAAAAGATTCGCGAGATTGGTTACACCAGTTCTGACATTGGTTTTGACGGCGATAGCTGCGGAGTCTCTATTTCTATTGGCCAACAGTCGCCAGACATTGCTCAAGGCGTTGATGCCGGATTTGAAAAGCGCGAGGGCGCCTCTGTTGATCGCTTTGATTCACAAGGAGCCGGTGACCAGGGAATTATGTTTGGCTATGCCACCGACGAAACCCCAACACTTATACCCACAGCAATCCACCTTGCACATCGCCTGAGTGAAAAACTCGCGGAAGTAAGAAAACAAGGCGTAGTAGATTTTCTTCGCCCAGACGGTAAGACCCAAGTAACAATTGGATTCGAAGGTTCAGTTCCAAAAACCATCGAGGCCGTTGTTCTATCTACTCAGCACAACCCTGGCATAAGTCACGCTGACATAGTTGATGCAATGAGAACTGAAGTTATTCACCCTGTTCTTGAAATGTCTGGGCTTGATTTTGCCGGGGCACAATTATTCATCAACCCAACCGGAAAGTTTGAAGTTGGTGGCCCAATGGGTGATGCGGGTTTGACCGGTCGAAAAATCATTGTTGATACCTACGGTGGAGCCTCCCGCCATGGCGGGGGAGCTTTTTCCGGCAAGGATCCGTCGAAGGTAGATCGTTCAGCTGCTTACGCTCTGCGATGGGTTGCTAAGAATGTTGTTGCAGCGAAGCTCGCAAAGCGTGTTGAGGTTCAAGTTGCTTATGCAATTGGAGTCGCCAGACCAGTAGGTCTTTACGTTGAAACTTTTGGCACCGGTACGGTATCTGACGACAAAATTGTTGATGCAATCAATGCAGTGTTTGATTTGCGCCCTAAGGCAATAATCGAGTCACTTGATCTGCTTCGTCCTATTTATTCAAAGACTGCTACATATGGTCACTTTGGTCGTGAATTGCCAGAGTTCACATGGGAATCAACTAATCGCGTGTCTGAGCTTCGCGCGGCAGTAAATCTTTAGCAGTCAACAAGCCAGCAAATGGTGACTCGTTTAGCACAAATTGCAAAGGTTGCGCTGAATTCGCCGCTTCCGCAACTAGATCGCCTATTTGACTACGCTGTTCCAGAGCATCTGGAGGGCATCGCACTTCCCGGTGTGCGTGTCCGAGTTCCCTTTGGGAGATCAAAAAATCCATTGGATGGATTCATTGTTGAGATTGCGCAAGAAAGTGATTTCGAGGGCAAGCTGAGTGAAATTGCTGAAGTCATTTCTTCTGCACGCGTTCTAGACAGTGATGTTTATCAACTATGCAGAGCAGTCGCAGATCGCCAGGCATCTTCGGTGGCTGACGTATTTAGGCTTGCAATTCCAGATAGAAGTGTCGCAGTCGAAAAGAAATGGCTTGAGAGTTTCTTAGAGACACCTAACAGCCTAAAAGGATCATCAAAGCGAGAAACGGCGCTGATAAATCCGGTAATCAGAGATTCAGTCCCTGTTTGGGTAAATGAAGTTGTTGAAGCCGCACGGGATGTGTTGCAACGGGGTGGCTCAACAATAATTGCGCTTCCCGATTTCCGCGATCAGTCATTAGTTCTTACCGCTTTACATGATGCTCAGCTAGCAGAGCACGTAGTTGACTATTCGTCATCTGTTGCCAAGTCAAAAAGATACTCGTCATTTCTCTCGTGCCTTTCAAGAGAAAAATCAATAGTCGTGGGCTCCAGAGCTGTTATCTATGCACCGGTTCGTAATCTCGTTCAGGTAATAATCTGGGATGACGCCGACTCAAGCCATCAAGAACCAAGCTCGCCGTATAGCCACACCCGTGAGGTTGCGCTTTTGAGGCAGCAGATTCAACAATGCGATTTGAAAGTATTTGGCCATGCAAGATCTGCTGAGATTGCAAGATATTTGAACCTTAATTTCTTTACTGATTCCACCAAGGCTTTTCCAATTCCTAAAATAGCAAATTCGGATTCAGACATCCGAGTTGATTCATTAGCGTGGCGCGCAATTAGATCTGGGCTCGAGCAGGGCGCAGTTTTAGTGCAGGTCGCGTCCAAAGGAACCTCTAGTTCGGCCTACTGCACCCAGTGCAACTCAAGGGCAATGTGCAAGAGCTGTAACGGTCCGATTTGGATTGACCAAAGAAACATGACTAGGTGTAGGTGGTGCAACGCAGGAAACCTTGATCACACATGCAAGTCCTGCGGCTCAGCAAAGCTTCGCCAAGGTAAACCCGGTAGCTCTCGCACCGTAGCTGAATTCGGAAAAGCCTTTCCCGGCGCAAGAATAATTGAATCAACTGGTGACGAGCCCGTGCTCACAGCCCCCGATAAGAGTTTGGTAATTGCCACTCCGGGAGCGGAGCCATTAGCCAAGGGTGGCTACGCGGCAGTCATCATTCTGGATGCGAATGTTGCACTCTCAAAGGACTCATTGAGGGCCACCGAGGACGCGGTTCGTAGCTGGGCAAATGCAATTGCACTTATGCATGCAGACGGGAGAGCAGTCGTGGTTGGCTTGGCTGGAACCCTTGCAACCAAGTTTTCACTTTGGTCAATGGTCGAAATCGCGAATCATGAGTTAGTCACGAGAACTGAATTGAGATTCCCTCCAGCTATTCGCCTAGCATCTGTTGGTACCACTGCTGAGTTGATGCAGGAGGTGCTACCTGCAGTGTCAAAAATTGCTGGAGTAGAGATTTTGGGACCAATCTCGATAACAGACAAAGGCACAGAGGTTGAGTCACGTGTCCTTCTTAAGTTCGAATACTCAACCGGGTTGGCACTTGCAGAAGCAATTAGGGCATTATCGCTAAAGATATCGGCAGGTCATCAGCGCTTCAGTGCCAAGTCGGGCAGGGCCATGCGCCCAATAAGAGTGAAGATGGATGACCAAGAAGTAATCTAGAACCATCAATCCCTAATTGTAGACAGGCATGCTTTGAAAATAATCTTCGCTGGTACTCCGCACAATGCGGCCCAGACGTTAGAGGCACTCATTGCAGGCGGGGTTGAAATCGCAGCCGTGCTTACCCGCACAGACGCTGAAGTTGGCCGCAGTAAAAAATTAACTCCCTCACCGGTTGCGCTTGTGGCACAGGAGCACGGAATAAAAACACTAAAGTACAACCAGGTTGATGCAACCGCATTGGACGCCATCAAATCTGTCTCCGCAGACTTAGGCGTGGTAGTTGCCTACGGCGCGCTCCTGAAATTAGATGTCCTAAAAGCATTACCAAAGGGGTGGATTAATCTGCACTACAGTCTGCTGCCTGGCCTTCGTGGTGCCGCCCCAGTGCAACACGCGATTTTGAATGGCCTTGGGACAACAGGCGTGTCTGTTTTCAAACTCGATGAAGGAATGGACACCGGTCCAATCATCTCGACCGTTCAGACAAAGATTGAAGTCGGTGAAAACTCAGCTCATCTTCTATCTAGACTTACGCTGCTTGGCATTTCTGCACTACTTGAGACGCTGCCAAGCATTGCTGCTGGATTTGCCCAGGAAATGCCTCAGGACCACACGGCCAAAACTTTTGCCCCAAAGATAAATAGAGATGCAGCTCGCATCAATTGGCAAGAACCTGCCAAACAAATAGAAAATCTCGTAAACGCCATGAATCCTGAGCCAATGGCTTGGACAATCTACAACGGTGACCCAATAAGGGTTCTAGCTGCTCGTGCTCTTGTGGAAGCAGCAGTTGATTCACCGGCAGGATCGGTTTCTTTGCTCGACGGTAAGCCAGTGGTTGCAGCAGGCAAAGGCACCTGCTTGGAAATAATCCAGGTTCAACCTTCGGGCAAGCAAGCTATGCCTGCCCCTGAATGGTATCGGGGCCAAGTTTCAAAGGGGTCAGTTGTCTTCGAATAAGCCAATGCGCGAATCTTCCAGAACAATCGCCTTAGAGCTTTTGTTATCTGTTGAGATTGATGAGTCCTACGCAAATCTGTTGCTGCCCAAACTGCTAGCAAAATCAAAACTAGATGATCGCGACATCGCGCTCACCCAGGAACTTTCCTTTGGAACCATTCGCTGGCAGCTTTTCTATGACCGAGTAATTGAAGAATGCGCAAAGCGATACAGCGATGAAATTGACATCAAAACGCTAGTAGTACTTCGACTGGGAGCTCATCAAATTCTTGGCATGAGAATTCCCGCTCACGCAGCACTCGATGAAACTGTTGAGCTTGCGAAACAATTCGTGAGCCGCGGTGCAGCTGGATTCGTTAACGGTGTCCTGCGCAGGGTAAGTGAGAAGTCACGTGATCAGTGGCTTGAGGTTGTACTAAACGGCTTAGATAACCAACACGAACGGCTAGCCGTTGAGTACTCGCATCCAATCTGGGTTGTCAGGGCGTTAGAGCAATCCCTTAAGTTGGACGGTCGAGAAGCCGAACTCAAGGATCTTTTGCTTGCTGACAACATTGCCCCCTTAGTTAGTTTGGTTGCGCTACCAGGTCTGGCAAGTAAGTCTGACTTCGAGGATCTTCCGATTGGCCCGGCTAGTCCAATAGGCGCTCAGTTAGACGGCGGCGATCCAAATAATCTCAAGGCCTTCCGTGAAGGCAGACTCAGAGTGCAAGACCAGGGTTCACAGCTAGCTGCTCTGGCTTTGGTTGATTCGTTCCCCGTTGGTAAAAACGAAGTCTGGCTTGATCTATGTGCAGGACCAGGTGGAAAAGCCGCTCTTCTTGCAGCCGAGGCGAAAGCGCTTGGGGCTACTTTGATTTGTAACGAAGTACTTCCACATCGCGCAAAGTTGGTCAGGCAGGCGCTATCGGTTGTTGATTCAAACATTCTGGTAACTGAAGAAGACGGGCGAACATACTCAATTCACAACAAAGAAAAGTTTGATCGAATTCTTCTTGACGCACCTTGCACCGGGCTTGGGGCGCTTAGGCGCCGACCTGAGGCGCGGTGGCGTAAACAGCAATCAGATGTCTCGCAATTGAGCGCACTGCAGGAAGAGCTTCTAACCAGTGCTTGGGATTGCCTGAAGCCTGGTGGAGTACTGGCATATGTGACCTGTTCTCCTCATCTTGCCGAGACAAATGCGATTGTTGACTGGGCCCTAAGAAAGCTAGCTTCGGTAAGCCTGCTTGACGCAAACCAGGTTATAAAGGGAATCAATCCAAACTTGGCACTAAACGCAAACCGCAAGACCGCGCAGCTCTGGCCACATTTGCATCAAACCGATGCCATGTTCATTGCCCTTTTGACTAAATCGGTAGGCTAATTGCATGGCAGCAAGAATTAACCCCAGCATACTTTCAGCCGACTTTGTAAATTTCCAATCGGAATTCTCAACAATCCAAAACGCGGATCTAATTCACGTTGATGTCATGGATAACAACTTCGTGCCAAACCTCACATTCGGGTTACCAATGGTCAGCCGAATGCAGCAAATCACGCCTAAACCCCTAGACGTTCACCTAATGATTAACGAAGTAGATACTTGGGCAGTCGGCTACGCGGAGGCTGGCTGTTTTTCAGTGACATTTCACGCAGAGTCATCACAGAATCCGGTTGCTCTTGCCAAACGTATTCGAGCAGCCGGAGCAAGGGCCGGTGTTGCGATCAAACCAAACACAAGCCTTGATGGCATTCTCGATGAATTAGCCGAATTTGATCAGTTGCTTGTAATGACAGTAGAGCCCGGATTCGGGGGTCAATCTCTAATTGAATCAACGCTTGAAAAAGTGTCAGCCGCCCGGCGTCGAATCGAATCTGAGCAGTTAGACGTGTGGTTGCAGGTAGATGGCGGCATCGACGAAAGCAACATACAACGCGTTGCAGAATTTGGGGCCGACACATTTGTTGCAGGCAGCGCAGTATTTAAGGCTGACGATCGTGCCAAACAAATCGAAAACCTGAGAAATCTTGCAAATCTCGGCCTTTCGCACCGCCATTAGTCTGGCTTAGCAAGCACTCAAAGGGTAACCTTGAGCGTATGAAGTCGTTCGAGGAGCTATTTGCTGAAATAAGCGAAAAGGCCGCAAACCGTCCAGCCGGATCTGAAACCGTTAAGTGGTTAGAGGCTGGCACCCACACAATTGGTAAAAAAG
Source organism: Rhodoluna sp. (assembly GCA_024645105.1). Classification (GTDB taxonomy): domain Bacteria; phylum Actinomycetota; class Actinomycetes; order Actinomycetales; family Microbacteriaceae; genus Rhodoluna. The sequence goes on along the minus strand of JAHEGM010000004.1, from coordinate 21,952 downwards.
TTGTCGAAGAGGCAGCCGAAGTCTGGATGGCAGCAGAACATGAAGGAAAAGAACGCGCGGCAGAAGAGATCTCACAGCTGATTTACCATCTTCAGGTACTCATGGTGAATCTTGGTCTGACAATTGAAGACCTAGAAAAAAACTTTTAACCTTTCCTCATTTTCTGAAAGAGAACAATGCTTAGAGTTGCAGTACCCAACAAGGGAATCCTCTCGGATTCAGCCATTCTGATGCTCAAAGAAGCCGGTTACACGGTTCGTCGCGATCCAAAGGACCTACACGTAGTAGACGCAATGCACGACATTGAGTTTTTCTACCTGAGGCCAAGAGACATTGCAACCTATGTTGGGGCTGGGTCTCTTGACGTTGGTTTCACTGGGCTTGACTTACTACTAGACAGTAGATCAAAGGCCAAGTCTGTTGCTGACTTGGGTTTTGGTCAATCCACTTTTAGATTCGCCGGACCTTCGGGCAAGTTCAAGTCACTATCTGATCTATCTGGGCTTCGAGTGGCAACGGCTTATCCGCACCTAGTTGAGGACTTCCTGAAACGCGAAAAGATTTCTGTTGAACTGGTCCAACTGGATGGTGCGGTTGAGGTTGCGGTTCAACTTGGTGTGGCCGACGCTGTGGCAGATGTTGTCTCTACTGGAAACACTCTCAGACAGGCTGGCCTAGAAATTTTTGGGCCTGTCATATTGGAAAGCTCAGCCCAATTGATTGTTTCACCTAACTCTTCTGATGCGCACGCGCAACTCTTGCAGAGAATGCAGGGTGTTCTGGTAGCCAGAGAATACGTAATTTTTGATTACGACTGCCCAACCTCACTTGTAGATCAGGCATCTGCCGTCACGCCCGGTATTGAGTCTCCAACCATAAGCCCGCTGCGCGATGCTGATTGGGTAGCGGTTCGAGCGCTGGTTAAGGCTTCCGAAATCAACGCCAAAATGGATGAGCTGTACGCAATCGGCGCCAGGGCAATCTTAGTAAGTGCAATACACGCGGCGAGAATCTAGTGTCTTTATCAGTACGGGTAATTCCATGTCTGGATGTTGCTGACGGCCGTGTTGTAAAGGGTGTAAATTTTCAGAACCTGAAGGACGCAGGCAATCCAATTGAACTTGCGGATAAGTACTACAAAGATGGGGCTGACGAGCTCACTTTTCTTGACGTAAATGCAACTGTTGACAATCGTTCAACCATGTATGACTTAGTCACCGCATGTGCGGAAAAAGTCTTTATTCCACTTACCGTTGGCGGCGGAATACGAGAAGTAGATGATGTTTCGAGGCTTTTGAGCGCTGGTGCCGACAAGGTTAGTGTCGGCTCAGCTGGTATATCTGATCCAGATCTGCTGAGCCGTATCTCAAATAGATTTGGAAACCAGGTTCTAGTTATTTCACTTGATATCAAACGTTCTGAGAAAACTCAATCCGGATTCTTAGTAACCACTCACGGCGGCAGGAACGAAACAGATTTAGACGCACTTCAATGGGTCACCAAGGTTATTGAGCTTGGTGCGGGGGAGCTTCTAGTAAACAGCATCGATGCAGATGGTACCCGTGAAGGATTCGATGAAGAGATGCTCACCGCTATTCGCGACATCTCGACGGTCCCCATTATCGCCTCTGGTGGGGCAGGGAAAGCCTCAGATTTTCCAGTGGCCGCCGCCGCAGGCGCCGACGCGATTTTAGCGGCCTCTATTTTTCACGAAGGCTCTGTTTCCATAGCTAAGGCCAAGGCTGAACTAAAATTAGCCGGATACGAAACGAGATAATCATGACTAGCGCCCTGGTAGACATAGAAACCATAAAGTTCAACGAATCAGGTCTGATTCCGGCCATTGTGCAGAGCGCCGAGTCAAAGCGAGTTCTCATGCTCGCATGGATGAACAAGGAGTCCCTCAGGCTTTCGATTGAAACCCAAGAGACGGTTTTTTACTCACGCTCTCGTCAGGAACTTTGGCACAAGGGTGCAACTTCAGGAAACACCCAAAGTGTTCAAAGTATTGAAGTTGACTGTGATTCAGATGCCCTTCTTGTAACAGTCATTGAAAAAGGCCCTGCATGCCACACAGGGTTGGAATCATGCTTTGATTCTGGCCGGCTTTTAGAGCCAGGTGCTAATCATGGCTAAGGTGCAATTGAATCTTGCTCAGGTTTTGGAGCTTTCAAAGAGTCACAGGGTTTTGCCAATTGTTGAAACACTTTTTTCAGGCACCGAGACCCCGCTTTCCATTTTCGAAAAGTTAGCCGCAAGTAAGCCCGGCAGCTTTCTTTTAGAATCGGCTCAGCATGGAGTATGGGCTAGGTACAGTTTCATAGGTGTCAATAATCGCGGCACCTTGGTGCAAAGCTCAGGCGAAGGCGCAAAGTGGTTAAGCCCGGCTGGGAACTCAGCGTTTGCCGACGGCACAAGCAAATTACCTTCTTCAACTCTTGACGCAGTTGCCGCGATACAAAAATCATGGATGACAAGCCCGGTCGGAGAATTGCCACCGCTAACAAGTGGACTCGTAGGTGTCATGGGCTGGGATCTCATCCGCGAAATAGAGAACCTGGCAAAACCTGCGAAGAAGGATTTTGCTTCTCCGGTGATTGCCCTCGCAATGTTTCAAGATCTAGTTGTCTTAGATCACGAGACCAGTAGCCTACTTCTGGTTTCTAACATTTTTGTTGATGATGGCGCCGACGTGGCATCTTGCTATAACTTGGCGCTTGATCGCATAGACACTATGCGTCGCGATTTGCTGAAACCTAGCGATGCCGTAATTGCAGATGTTGATTTCACAAGCATTCCCGAGTCAAGCAACAGAACCAAAGCGGAAGACTTTTTGGCTTCTATTGAGAGCGCAAAGGAGTACGTTCGAGCTGGCGAAGTTTTCCAAGTTGTCATCTCACAACGATTCGATGTGCAAACCCAAGCAAGTCCACTGGACATTTACCGAGTACTACGAGCACTGAACCCAAGCCCGTACATGTATCTTCTGAATTTTGAGGATGAAACCGGGCCTTATGCGATCGTCGGCTCATCGCCAGAAGCACTTGTTTCTGTTCTAAACGGTAAAGCTACAACTCACCCTATCGCTGGGTCTAGGCCTCGTGGAGCAGACGCCGATTTAGACCATGCTCTTGAAGTCTCCTTACTTGAAGACAATAAAGAGAAGTCTGAGCACCTAATGCTGGTAGATCTTGCAAGAAATGACTTACTCAAGGTATGTGAACCTCAATCTGTCACCGTCACGGAATTCATGCAAGTGCACAAATTTAGTCACATCATGCACCTGGTATCCACCGTCGAAGGACTGGTGTCTAAAGATTGTTCGCCGGTTGATGTATTCAAAGCTACATTCCCGGCCGGAACTCTATCGGGAGCCCCTAAGCCAAGGGCTCTAGAAATTATCGACGAACTCGAGGTTTCAAACCGCGGAATTTTTGGTGGGGTAGTCGGATACTTTGATTTCGCTGGCAACGCAGATTTAGCCATTGCAATCAGAACTGCATTCATTCGAGACGGCATCGCCCATGTTCAGGCAGGAGCCGGCATTGTTCTAGATTCCGTGCCTGAATCAGAACGCCTAGAGACCATCTCTAAGGCAAGTGCCCCGCTTCGAGCCATAGCAGCAGCCAATCGAATGGTTCGTAGGAGTAATTGATCTTGAAAAAGAACTATCTTTTGGTCGCAGTCTTTGCGCTTCTTGCAGCGGCCTACATCTTGGCCGCGCAGCCTTGGTTCTTAGTTACGATGTCGCCCAACCAGGCTGAGGTGGTTCTCAGAAGTTTTGATGGGCTTACTGTTTCGCCCTCAACCTCTGCGCTGCTATTGGTCTCGTTTGCGGGTATTGCCGCGGCACTTTTGACTAGGGGAATAGCCAGGTCTATTTCATTCTCCGTTTCAGCCGCTTCGCAATTTCTATCGGTTGCTTTAGGAACGGCTCTCCTTTCAAGCAAGGATTTATCTGCCGTGGCAAATGAGATTGAGGCAGCTACTGGAATAGCCGCAAATCATGGTCTGACAGATGTGGCCATTGCCACTCAGCCGGTTGCAATCGCGTCCTTGGTGATTTTCCTTCTGCTGGGAGCGGTTTTGGGCTTCACCGCAGTGCTCAGCCGGGGCTGGCAAAAATCACGGGTTCCGGCTTCAAAGGCCAAGGCAGTAAGACCAAAAGACCCGATTTCGCTCTGGGATCAGCAGCGCTAGCCAGGCAGGCGCTTGGTAAGATTTGGATAGACAAACGAAAGGCAAGCCATGTCAGAAAACCTAAACGACCCAGGTCACGGAGACTCAGTTGCTTCTTGGACCGCAGTGACAATCATCATGATCGGCACAGCGGCTGGAACTCTGGCCTTCTGGTTTGACAACGCGCCTTTGGTTTGGGCCTCAGCTGCCTTCACCCTGCTTGGTATTCCGGTTGGAATTCTTCTAAAGCGTCAGGGCTACGGCGTTGGTGGCGAGAAGTCCAAGAATAAGCACTAGTGCTTGAGGGTTTATACGCTGGCGCACTAGCCGATGCATCGCGCAGACTAGAAACTACGCCACTGAAAGTGGTGGAGCGACTTGCGCTTGATGCTGCACCCGCATTAGATGCGCTAGCTGCTCTAGCTCCTGCAGACAACATAAAAATTCTTGCTGAAGTAAAACGAGCCTCGCCAAGCCGAGGTAGTTTGGCGGAAATCGCAGATCCGGCAGAGCTTGCCGAAACATACGCAACCAATGGGGCGAGTGCCATAAGCGTGCTTACCGAGGAACGAAAGTTTCTGGGGTCCCTAGAGGATCTGGCGGCAGTGAGAAAAAGAGTTTCAGTTCCGCTACTTCGAAAAGACTTCATAGCCACCGAACATCAAATCCTTGAGGCTCGAGCAGCAGGTGCAGACTTGATTCTGCTTATTGTTGCTGGAATCTCAGAGTCTGATCTGAACAGGCTCATGAAATTCACTCAAGAACTGGGCATGACCCCTTTTATTGAAACCCACAGCGCCGAAGAACTCAAGATTGCGGCAGGCTTAGGTTCGAAACTGGTTGGCGTCAACGCTAGGGACCTGTCTACTTTTGAGACTGACCGAAACCTTTTCTCGAAGCTCGTTGATCTATTTCCTTCAGATGCAATCAAGGTAGCCGAATCGGCCGTGCGAAATGCTTCAGACGTTAGTCACTATCGTCAAAGTGGAGCCGACGTAGTGCTGGTTGGCGAGGCACTGGTCACCAACAATCCTGCAGAGATGCTCAAGTCTTTTCTAGCCGCCGGTAAGTCTTAGAATTAGGGCTATGACGAATCTACGCGAACAGGTTGGGCCGTACTTTGGCGAGTTCGGCGGAAGGTTCGTGCCCGAGTCATTGATAGCTGCTCTTGATGAGTTGGACTCAACTTATCAAGCGGCCAAGCTAGATCCAAGTTTCCAACACGAACTTGCCGAGCTACACCGCACCTATACCGGCCGGCCTTCTATCATTACTGAGGCAAAACGATTTGCCGAGCATGCTGGACCTGTTCGTATTTTTCTAAAACGCGAAGATTTGAACCACACTGGAAGCCACAAGATAAACAACGTTCTTGGCCAGGCCCTTCTTGCAAAACGCATGGACAAAACTCGAATTATCGCCGAGACCGGCGCCGGGCAACACGGGGTAGCAAGCGCTACTGCCGCGGCGCTGTTTGGTCTTGAATGCGTTGTTTACATGGGTGAGGTTGATACCCAGCGCCAGGCACTAAACGTTGCACGCATGGAACTACTTGGCGCAACTGTTGTGCCGGTCACTACTGGTAGCCGCACTCTAAAGGATGCAATCAACGAAGCACTGCGCGACTGGGTTGCAAACGTTGACAACACGCACTACCTACTCGGAACTGTTGCCGGACCGCACCCTTTTCCAACCATGGTTCGTGACTTCCACAGCGTTATCGGAACCGAGGCCCGTAAGCAAATGCTTGAAGAGTTTGGCTTTCTACCTACGGCTCTTGCTGCCTGTGTGGGCGGCGGCTCAAATGCAATTGGATTGTTTCACGCTTTTCTAGACGATGCCGATGTTGAGCTCTACGGGTTCGAAGCCGCAGGCGATGGCATGGATACAAATAGGCATGCCGCCACATTGAACTTTGGCCGCATGGGAGTTTTGCACGGTGCAAAGAGCTACATGCTCCAAGATGAAGATGGTCAAACCATGGAGAGCCATTCAATCTCTGCAGGTCTTGACTACCCTGGGGTTGGTCCAGAACATGCTTGGCTAAAAGACCTTGGTCGTGCAAAGTACTGGGGCATCTCTGATGCCGAGGCAATGGACGCATTGCGGCTTCTTAGCAGAACCGAGGGGATCATTCCCGCGATTGAGACCGCGCACGCACTTGCCGGCGCGCTCAAACTTGGAAAGACACTTGAGCCCGGATCTAGCATTCTTGTAAACCTTTCGGGTCGCGGCGACAAGGACATGGAAACTGCAGCTAAATACTTTGGGCTACTGGACAAAAAATCATGAGCGCGACTTCAAATGTTCTAAAAGCAAATAAGAGCTCTGGCAAGGGTTCCCTTATCGGTTATTTTCCGGCGGGATTTCCTACTCTTGATGAATCAGTAGATGCAGCGATCGCCATGTGTAAAAACGGCGTTGATGTTTTGGAACTTGGTGTTCCATATTCCGACCCAGTAATGGATGGGTTGGTTATTCAGCAGGCAACAGAAAGCGCACTTGAGCACGGGTTTAAGCTGCCTCAGGTTTTCGAAGCGGTAAAGCGAATCTCGGCTGCAGTAGACACACCTATTTTGGTGATGACTTATTGGAACCCGGTTCTTAGCTATGGCGTAGAAAGATTCGCGACAGATCTCAAAGAGGCAGGTGGCGCTGGTCTAATCACTCCAGATTTAATTCCCGATGAGGCCAAAGAGTGGCTTGAAGTTTCTGACAAGCTGCAACTGGACCGAGTTTTTCTAACGGCACCCACCTCTTCTAAAGAGAGAATTCAGAACGCTTGTGATCTAAGCCGCGGCTTTGTTTACGCAGTTTCAACTATGGGTATCACCGGTGCTCGTGACTCAGTTGATAACTTGGCCAGGCAGGTGGTTGCCGGTGTTCGAGGCGCTTCGTCGGAGCAAAACACAGCGGTAGGTATTGGAATCTCTACCGCTGAGCAGGTTAATGATGTCAACTCTTACGCAGACGGTGCCATTGTTGGATCGGCTTTTGTGAAGGCATACGCATCTGGTGGGGTCGAAGCCCTAACCGCCAAGGTCATCGAAGTCTCAGCCGGCCTTCAAAAATAAAAGTAAAGGTACTCATGCTCTCGACTGGATTAAACCAAGTTCTAAACAGCATTCCCAGCCCGGAGATTAGCTTCATCCAAGCCGGACCATTCAGAATCCACTTCTACGCCCTGTTCATCTTGACCGGAATTGTTCTGGCGATTTTGCTGGCCGATTACCGCCTCAAGGCAAGAGGCGCTAGAGGCGGCGAAGCGTTGGACATTGCGCTTTGGACTGTGCCGATTGCAATTATCGGTGCCCGCATTTTTCACGTTCTGACTCACACAGGCGACTATTTCTATCCGGGAGCTGATCTGCTTGCCGTTTTCCGAATTTGGGAAGGTGGCATTGCAATTTACGGTGGACTAATTGGTGGTGCACTGGGTGCCTGGATTGGCTCAAAAAAGTCAGGTATTAGGTTTTGGGCCTTTGCAGATGCGGTTGCCCCTGGAATTCTGCTTGCTCAGGCAATCGGCCGCTGGGGCAACTACTTCAACCAGGAACTCTTTGGTTTACCAACCACCCTGCCGTGGGGCCTTGAAATTGACCAATTCAACCCGGCCTATCCAGATGGGCTGCCAGCTGGCGTTCTTTTTCACCCAACCTTCCTGTATGAGTCGCTCTGGAGCCTTGTTGGCGTGGGCATTCTGCTGCTACTTGACCGAAAATTCAGCCTAAAAGGCGGAGCAATGTTCGGCGCCTACCTGATTTACTACTCAATTGGGCGAATCTGGACCGAAAATCTGAGAATTGACCCTAGCGAGATCATTCTTGGCCTAAGAACCAATGTGTGGTCCGCGCTTCTGGGTGTGGCTGTCGGCGCATTCGTTGTTTACCGCAGCATGAGAACAGGCAAGGGCCTAGAGGCCAGTGTTTACCGAGCCGATGCATTAGACTTAAGGTCTAATTAATCAACTTTCCCGGTCTGATTTGGCCGGTTTTTTGGGCCAATGTTGTCCCTCCTAATTCATGATTGGAGTGTGGCATGTCCGAAATGTCGCCGTTCGAAAGATTTGGTACCGCGCCGGTAGCCCAGGGTCTATACGACCCGTCTTTCGAAAAGGACGCCTGTGGTTTGGCAATGGTTGCCACACTTCGCGGAACTCCCGGACACGACATTGTTCAGACTGCCCTAACAGCACTTACCAACTTGGAGCACCGCGGGGCAGTTGGCTCGGATGCAGGAACAGGTGACGGCGCCGGAATTCTTTCACAGGTACCAGATACCTTCTTTAGAGCGGTTGCAGGATTCGACCTGCCGGCAAAGGGCGAGTACGCGGTTGGTTTAGTTTTTATTGAAGCTGGTGAAGAGCAAAGAGTTGAAGCCGGTTTCGAGGACATCGCCAAGCAAGAGAATCTAAGGGTTCTAGGTTGGCGCGAAGTTCCTACAAACCCAAGCGTTCTAGGTGATCTAGCCCGAGACGCGATGCCGGTAATTCGTCAAGTATTTGTTTCTGCAACAGACGGTGCCACTGGAATGGATCTTGAGCGCCGAGCCTTCCGTTTGCGCAAGCGCTCTGAGCGTTCTCTTGGCGCGTACCACCCATCTCTATCTTCAAAAACAATTGTTTATAAGGGAATGGTCACGACTCTGCAGCTTGAGCCGTTCTACCCAGACCTCAGCGACGAACGATTTGAATCAACTCTTGCACTGGTGCACTCGCGTTTCTCAACGAACACATTTCCATCTTGGCCACTAGCGCACCCGTTCCGCATGATCGCCCACAACGGCGAGATCAACACCGTTAAGGGAAACAGAAACTGGATGCGTTCGCGCGAAGCTCAGTTGTCTAGTGAACTACTAGGCGACATAAAGCAGCTGACTCCAATCATCACTCCAGACGGATCTGACTCGGCCTCTTTCGACGAAGTAGTTGAGCTGCTATACATGTCTGGCCGCAGCCTTCCACACGCGATGATGATGATGATTCCTGAAGCCTGGGAAAAGCAGAGTGACATCGAGGAAAATCGCAAGAACTTCTACGAGTACCACTCAATGCTGATGGAACCGTGGGACGGTCCGGCTGCTGTAATTTTCACCGATGGATCGCTTGTTGGCGCGACTCTCGACAGAAACGGTCTGAGGCCTGGTCGCTACGTGGTGACCGAGGACGGTCTAGTTGTTTTAGCATCAGAAATTGGTGTTGCACAAATTGACCCAAGCAAGATTGTTCGCAAGGGAAGACTGCAGCCAGGCAGAATGTTTTTGGCTGACACCGTCAACGGAAGATTGATTGACGATGACGAGATCAAGGCAGAGATTGCCGCCATTGAACCTTGGGGTGAGTGGTTAGAGGGCAATCGCATCAAGCTTAAAGATCTGCCAGATCGTGAACACATTGCACACACCGCTTCTTCTGTAAACCGCCGTCAGCGCACCTTTGGCTACACCGATGAAGAACTGCGCATCTTGCTAGCACCGATGGCACGTCTTGGCATCGAGCCGCTTGGGGCTATGGGCTCAGACACGCCTATCGCCGCTATTTCAGATCGTTCGCGTTTGCTCTTTGACTACTTCGTGCAGCAGTTTGCCCAGGTGACAAACCCGCCGCTTGATTCAATTCGTGAAGAAGTAGTGACATCGCTAAGCACCGGTATTGGTCCTGAACGCAATCTGTTGAGTGCAACTCCAGAACACGCGCAACAAGTCATTTTGAGCTTCCCGGTGATCAGCAACGATGAGTTGGCCAAGATCCAACACATTGATGAACGCCCGGGCGTAGGTCAAGCCTTCACCGTGCGCGGTACCTATCGCGTTGACGGGGGAGCCGAGGCACTCGCCGCCCGCATTCGTGAAATCTTCGAGGAGATTGAATCAGCAATAAACGAAGGTTCAACCTACCTAGTACTTTCAGACAGAGACAGCAATCGCGACATGGCACCGATTCCATCGTTGCTACTCACCTCGGCTGTGCACCACGCACTCATTCGTGCAGGTCTTCGCACTCGAGTGGGGCTAGTGGTTGAAGCTGGCGACGTGCGTGAGGTTCACCACGTTGCGGCACTGATTGGCTACGGTGCTGCGGCAATCAACCCATACCTTGCACTTGAATCCGTAGAGCAAATGGTGAAGTCAGGTCAGATTTCCGGCCTTGACATCGAACACGCACAAAAGAATCTCATCAAGGCTCTTGGCAAGGGTGTGCTGAAGATTATGTCAAAGATGGGAATTTCAACCGTTTCTTCATACTCGGGCGCCCAGTGTTTTGAGGCGATTGGCTTGAGTCAAGAATTCATTGACACCTATTTCACCGGAACCACAAGCCAGCTTGGTGGAATCGGCATTGAAGTAATTGCCGATGAAATCGCAGATCGTCACGCAAGTGCGTATCCGGTAGATGAGGCGCTTAACCCACACGTCTCTTTGGAGACAGGTGGTGAATACCAGTGGCGCAGACAGGGCCCGCCTCACCTTTTCAACCCAGAAACTATTTTCAAGCTTCAGCACTCAACTAAAACTAAGAGCTACGAGATTTTCCGCGAATACACCAAGAGTGTTGACGATCAAGCAGAAAACCTGATGACTCTTCGTGGTCTGTTTACACTGCGCGAAGGCGTTCGCCCAGCAGTGTCAATTGACGAAGTTGAACCTGTGTCAGAGATCGTCAAGAGATTCTCAACCGGTGCAATGTCTTACGGCTCAATCTCGCCAGAAGCGCACGAGACTCTGGCAATCGCCATGAACCGCCTTGGCGCAAAATCAAACACCGGTGAAGGCGGCGAAGACGTTGAGCGCTTGCTAGACCCAACGCGCCGTTCGGCTATCAAGCAAGTTGCATCTGGCCGCTTTGGTGTGACCAGCATGTATCTGACCCATGCAGATGACATTCAAATCAAGATGGCTCAGGGTGCCAAGCCTGGCGAGGGAGGGCAATTGCCCCCTAACAAGGTTTATCCGTGGATTGCTAAGACTCGTCACTCAACTCCAGGAGTTGGTCTAATTTCGCCACCTCCTCACCACGACATCTATTCAATCGAAGATCTAAAGCAGCTAATTTTTGATGTCAAGCGCGCAAACCGCTCGGCGCGTGTTCACGTGAAGCTTGTTTCTCAGGTTGGAATTGGGACGGTTGCAGCCGGAGTGGCAAAGGCCAAGGCAGATGTGATTCTTGTTTCCGGTCACGATGGTGGAACAGGCGCCAGCCCGCTCAACTCTCTTAAGCACGCCGGCACACCTTGGGAGCTTGGGCTTGCCGAGGCTCAACAGACTCTGCTGCTTAACGGACTGCGCGATCGAGTTTCTGTTCAGGTAGATGGTCAGATGAAAACCGGGCGAGACGTTGTTATTGCAGCACTTCTTGGTGCCGAAGAATTTGGTTTCGCGACCGCTCCGCTTGTGGTCGAGGGTTGCATTCTTATGCGCGTTTGTCACTTGGACACCTGCCCGGTTGGTGTGGCTACCCAAAATCCAACGCTGCGCTCACGCTTCACCGGCCAGGCAGACCACGTAGTTAACTTCTTTGAGTTCCTAGCTCAAGAGGTACGCGAGTATCTAGCAGCCCTAGGTTTCAAAAAGCTTGACGAAGCAATTGGTCACAGCGAACTTATTGACGTCAATCGCGCAATTCAGCATTGGAAAGCAGATGGGCTAGACCTATCGCCAATTCTGGCAACTCCGGCAATACCTGCGGGAGCTTCAAGACGAAGAATCACTGTGCAAGACCACGAACTCGAAAAGCACTTTGACCACAAATTAATTAAGTTGGCAAAAGAATCGCTTGAGAGCTCTAAGCCTGTTGCAATTGAATTGCCAATCACAAACGTTGATCAGGCCGTAGGCACCATGCTTGGTAATGAACTAACCAAGAGATTTGCTGCCGATGGACTTCCTGAGGCAACCATTGACATCAAGCTCAAGGGTTCTGCAGGGCAATCTTTTGGTGCATTTGTACCCAAGGGAATCAAACTAACCCTTGAGGGCGATTCAAACGACTATGTTGGCAAGGGTCTTTCAGGTGGATCCATTGTGATTCACCCAGACCGTGCCAGTGTTTTTGCTGCCGAGAAAAACATCATCGCCGGAAACGTAATTGGCTATGGTGCAACCAGTGGCTCTATGTTCTTGCGCGGAATCGTGGGAGAGCGCTTCCTTGTCAGAAACTCTGGGGTCACCGCTGTTGCAGAGGGTTGCGGCGATCACGCCCTTGAGTACATGACCGGCGGCGTTGCTGTAATTCTTGGCCCAACCGGAAGAAATCTGGGTGCAGGTATGTCAGGTGGAGTTGCCTACATCTACAAGCTTCGTGCCGACCATGTTAACCACGAGGCATTATCGGCCTCGGAACTTCACTTAAACCCTTTGAACGAGAAAGACGCTGAACAGCTGAAGGCTCTTCTCGAGAGGCACGTGTCTGAGACCGGTTCAACACTGGCCAGTGGCCTGCTCGAAAACTTCAAGACTGAAGTCAATAATTTCACCTGCGTACTTCCTCGTGATTACGCGAGCGTTCTTGCGATTCGCGCAAAGGCTTCGCTAAATGGAGTTGACCCAGATAGTGACATTGTCTGGAAAGAAATTTTGGAGGTCACAAATGGCTGATCCACGTGGATTCTTAAAAACCACAGAGCGCGAGACCGCGCGGCGTCGCCCAGTTGCAGTTCGCATCATGGACTGGAAAGAGGTCTACGAAAAGCGCGACGGTGCCGTCATCAAGACTCAGGCGAGCCGCTGCATGGATTGCGGCGTTCCGTTTTGCCATCACGGTTGCCCACTGGGGAATCTAATTCCAGAGTGGAACGATCTCACCTGGCGCGGCGAGGGCAAGAATGCCATCGAGCGCCTGCACGCAACAAACAATTTTCCTGAGTTCACCGGAAGACTGTGTCCTGCACCATGTGAAAGCTCTTGTGTTCTTGGCATCAACCAGCCGGCAGTAACAATCAAAGAGATTGAAGTTTCAATCATTGATGAGGCTTTTGATAAAGACTGGGTAAAGCCGCACGCACCAGAGCGCCTCACCGGAAAGACCGTTGCCGTAGTAGGTTCTGGTCCTGCCGGTCTTGCTGCGGCGCAGCAACTGACCCGAGCTGGTCACACCGTTGCCGTGTTTGAACGCGACGACAAAATTGGTGGTCTACTTCGTTATGGAATCCCTGATTTCAAAATGGAAAAGCACCACATTGATCGCCGCATTGCGCAAATGGAGGCAGAGGGCACACGCTTCAGAGCCGGCGTGAACATCGGCACAGACATCACCTGGGAAGACCTTCGATCTAGGTACGATGCAGTGCTGATTGCAACCGGTGCTACAAAGGCACGTGACCTTGACATTCCTGGGCGCAACCTTGATGGAATTCATTTTGCGATGGATTAC
>JAHEGM010000004.1:0-8306 GCA_024645105.1 Rhodoluna sp. | reverse complement strand
GTTTTCGTTGCCGGTGACGCCGGTCGTGGTCAGAGCCTGATTGTTTGGGCGATTGCCGAGGGTCGTTCTGCCGCAGCAGCAATTGATGAGTACCTCGAAGGTTCTTCAGAACTACCTAGGCCGGTCAAGCCACAAGACAGACCTATCTCAGCTTAAATTCACAAAACGAAAACAAACAGAGGAAACAAATGAGACGCGCAAAGATTGTTGCCACCCTAGGTCCGGCAACTTCGAGCTATGAGAGCATTCGAGCCATTATTGAGGCCGGTGTAGATGTAGCACGCATGAACTTGAGCCACGGTAGCTATGACGTGCACGAAGAGATTTACCGAACCGTGCGCAAGGCTGCAGCAGACCTTGACAAGCCAGTTGGTATCTTTGTTGACCTCCAGGGTCCAAAAATTCGTCTTGCTAGATTTACCGATGGCCCCCACATGCTCGAAAAGGGCGACGTCTTCAAGATCACCACAAACGAGGTCGAAGGCACAAAAGAGATTTGCGGTACGACCTTTAAGGGTCTTTGCGGCGACGTAAAAGTTGGCGACCTGCTACTAATCGACGACGGAAAAGTCACCCTTCGTGCGACTGACGTGTCAGCAGACACTGTGACCACCGTGGTTGATGTTCCTGGCTTTGTTTCAAACAACAAGGGAATCAACCTGCCAGGAGTTGCTGTAAACGTTCCTGCGCTTTCAGAAAAAGACGAAGATGACCTTCGCTGGGGTATCCGTCTTGGCGTTGACATGATTGCTCTATCTTTCGTTAGAAACGCAAGCGATATCGTGCGCGTTCACGAAATCATGACCGAAGAAGGTAAATTCCTTCCAGTTATTGCCAAGATTGAGAAGCCTCAGGCCGTTGAAGCGCTTGAGGAAATCATTGATGCATTTGACGGCATCATGGTGGCTCGTGGAGATCTTGGTGTGGAGCTTCCGTTCGAAGATGTGCCTCTGGTTCAAAAGCGAGCCGTTGAACTTGCTCGCCGCTGGGCAAAACCAGTAATCGTTGCCACTCAGATGCTTGAAACAATGATTGAGAATTCACGACCTACCCGTGCAGAGGCATCAGATGTTGCAAACGCAATTCTTGACGGTGCCGACGCTGTGATGCTCTCTGGTGAAACATCGGTTGGAAAGTGGCCGGTAGAGACTGTTCAGGCTATGGCCCGAATCATTGAGTCAACCGAAGAGAACGGCCTAGACCGTATTCCAGATCTTGGCACCCGCCCGCACACCCACTCAGGTGCCGTATCGCTTGCTGCGGTTGAGATTGCAGAGCTTCTTGGCTCAAAGTATGTTTGCGTGTTCACCGAATCAGGTGACTCTCTAAGAAGAGTTGCCAGGCTTCGTTCCGCTGTGCCAACTCTTGCGTTTACGCCTAGTGAAACTGTGAGAAATCGCCTATCTCTAGTATGGGGAGCGCAGACTTACCTGGTTGCTCCGGTAAAGCACACAGACCAGATGATGAACCAGGTTGACGAGATTGTGCTGGCAACAGGAAAAGCAAAGATCGGCGAAGAGGTTGTAGTTGTGGCTGGAACCCCACCGGGCGTTCCTGGCTCAACCAACACCCTGCGTGTTCACCAGGTTGGCTCTTCTGTTCCAAACTAAACACTCATAGAAAATGGACCCTCAAGGGGGTCCATTTTTTTGGTCCAGTTAAATGAAAAATGGCCCCATTGGGACCATTCTTCTTACTGTGCCGAAGGCGGGACTTGAACCCGCACTCCGTGAGGAAAAGCATTTTGAGTGCTCCGCGTCTGCCATTTCGCCACTTCGGCTAGCCGTTACATCTTAGCCGAATACAGATTGGTTGAAGAAATGCTAACCAATGCCAATAAAAGTCCAATAAAGTTGTGGCTATGGCAGATGTAGCGAAGCAGCGCACGGTGATTGTGGCTGAAGACGAGTCACTTATCCGCATGGATATCGTAGAGACCCTTCGCGAAAATGGTTTCAATGTTATTGCCGAGGCAAGCGATGGGGAACAGGCAGTTGCTTTAGTGACTGAGCACACGCCAGACCTATTGGTCATGGACATCAAAATGCCCAACATGGACGGAATCACCGCCGCAGAAAAACTGGCTTCAACTAAAACTCCAATCGTTCTTCTTACCGCTTTCAGCCAAAAAGAACTGGTAGACAGAGCCAGCGAGGCCGGGGCAATGGCCTATGTTGTGAAACCATTCACGCCAAACGACTTATTGCCCGCCATCGAAATCGCGCTTAGCCGCCACGCACAGATCACTGCACTCGAGGCCGAAATATCGGATCTAAATGAACGATTTGAGACTAGGAAATTAGTTGACCGGGCAAAGGGCTTACTAAACGAGAAGATGAATTTGACCGAGCCGGAAGCTTTCCGCTGGATTCAAAAAGCGTCAATGGACAGACGCCTGACCATGCAAGAGGTTGCGGTGACTGTTATCGAGCAATTGGGCTCGGCGAAAAGCGAATCAAAGCCAGAGGCAAACTAAATCTGTTTCTAATTTTTTTCTTTTAGAAAATTAGTGATTCTTACGGTCGAAAGTCTTCGACCTTGCTCATCCGAAACGACAATCTCGTGGGTTGCAAGTGTCTTACCAAGGCTAATTGCGGTGCAAACAGCTGTGACAACCCCCGTACTTACCGGGCGGCTGTGAGTTGCATTTACTTCAATTCCTACGGCCACTTTTTCAGGATGCGCCCAAACGTTAGCGGCAAAGCTACCAAGGCTCTCGCCCAAAACCACGTGAGCGCCACCGTGAAGAACACCAAGCGGTTGAGTGTTGCCTTCAACCGGCATGGTAG
The DNA here is from genome assembly GCA_024645105.1 of Rhodoluna sp. Classification (GTDB taxonomy): domain Bacteria; phylum Actinomycetota; class Actinomycetes; order Actinomycetales; family Microbacteriaceae; genus Rhodoluna. The sequence goes on along the minus strand of JAHEGM010000004.1, from coordinate 5,517 downwards.
CAACGGCACGTTCGGCACTTAGCTCTAGAAGTTCTATGCCCATCTTCTCTGCAAGCGGACCAAGACCGCGCAACTCTATTAGCTGTGCCGCTGCCTCGCTAAGTTTTGGTTCAGGCATGTACCCTCCAATTGCCATTATTGCCGGTAGCATCCCTTGCGAAAATAGCCAGATAGGCTTGTCGCATGAGCGCTAAGAAACAGCCTACCCTTCTACTTATCGACGGGCATTCACTAGCATTCCGAGCTTTTTACGCGCTAAACCCCGATAACTTTAAGACTTCCGACGGCCAACACACCAACGCCGTGCATGGTTTCATTTCGATGTTGCTGAACATACTTCAGGCCGAAAAACCAACCCACCTAGCCGTAGCCTTTGATCTTTCTAGAAGTTCATTTAGAACCGAGGAGTACCCGGAGTACAAGGGGACTCGTGGCGAGACACCACCTGAATTCATTGGTCAAACAGAATTGCTTCAGGAGGCGCTTGCCGCCATGAACATCAGAACCATCACTAGAGTCAACTACGAGGCCGACGATGTTCTAGCCAGCTTGGCTGACCAAAGTGCGACCAAGGGCTTCGAAGTTTTCGTCGTTTCTGGTGATAGAGACACCTTCCAATTGATCAGCGATAAGACAACAATTCTTTATCCGGTCAAGGGTGTTATGAACCTAGTCCGAATGGACGACGCAGCAGTACTCGAAAAGTATGGAATCCATGCGAAACAGTATCCGGATCTTGCCGCCCTGGTAGGCGAAACCTCAGACAATCTCCCCGGCATTCCTGGCGTTGGGCCAAAGACTGCTGCCAAGTGGCTTCAGGCTCATATCGATTTGGCAGGTGTCCTCGAGGCCGCCGAATCAATAACGGGAAAAGTAGGCGAGAGCCTTCGTGAGCACAAAGAACTTGCGATTCGAAATCGCCGACTAAACCACTTGGTCAGAGATCTAGAGTTTGACTTCGACCAAGACGACCTAGAGCTCGGCGGAGTAAATGAAGCCGCTGTTCGTGAAGTATTCGCCAAACTTCAATTCAAGACTCTCACCGAGAGAGTGCTTAGGCTACGGGGCTCCAAGCCTGGTAGCGAAAGCGCCTCCGCCGTGGCGGCATTTCAGGAGGCCTTTGCAGAAGAAAAAGTTGAGGCCATCTTTGACGAGTTGGAAACGCCTGAGTCCAAAACTTTAACCGCAAAAGAACTTAGTTCTTGGTTGAAGCAGACGAACCAAACTATTGGCTTAGCTTTTGAAATAGTTGATGACCAAATCACTGGTGTGGGTTTTGCTACAGAAAACGCAAGATACCTCTGGGTTCCTAAATCAAATCAGGAACTGAAGGACCACCTTGAACCTTGGCTTCAAGACCCAGCCTGCGTTAAGGCTATTCACGCAGCGAAGGATTACTCGAAAGTTCTTTTTGATATTGGTGTTAGCTTTGCCGGCTTTGATTACGACACGCTACTACTTGGCTATCTACTGAACCCCGTTCGAAAAAACTTCTCACTTGATGAGCTTGCCCTTGAGTATTTGGGCCTTGCAGTCAAGCGCGGCGATCCAAATCAGCTAGTTGCTGAGGAAACAACCGATGCCTCATTGGATGCCTGGCTTAGCGTGTCATTGGCCGCAAAATTGTTCAAGCTTGTAGAAGGTGAAAATCAACTGCGGGTCTACGGCGAAGTTGAACTTCCCACTAATACTGCGCTGGCTCGAATGGAACACCACGGCATCGCTATTGATACTGACAAATTAGAGAAGTTGTTTGAGCGCCTTTCAGGCGAAGTGGTTGAGATCGCGAAACAGGCCTATGACATCATTGGCCACGAGATAAATCTTGCCTCGCCTAAGCAACTGCAAACCGTTTTGTTTGAAGAACTGGGCATGACCGGCACCAAGCAACTAAAGACCGGATTCTCGACCAATGCTGCCGCGCTAACTGAACTATTTGAGCAAACCGAACATCCATTTCTTGCTCGCCTGCTTGAGCACCGTGAGGTGACCAAGATAAGGCAGATAGTAGAGACAACGCTCAAAGCGGTTGGCAAAGACGGGCGCATCCACACTAATTACGTGCAGACTGGAACATCCACCGGGCGACTATCGTCAGAAAACCCAAACCTTCAAAACATTCCTATTCGCAGCCAACGTGGTCGCGAAATTAGAGACGCCTTTATTGCTGGCAAGGGTTTTGAAACGCTACTCAGCGCCGACTACTCCCAGATTGAGATGAGAATCATGGCTCACCTTTCTGAAGACGCAGGAATTATCGAAGCTTTCAAGTCGGGCGAGGACCTGCACAGATTCGTTGGTGCGCGTCTGTTTGGGGTCAAACCTGAAGATGTCACATCGGCCATGCGTTCAACTGTGAAGGCAATGAGTTACGGGCTGGTCTATGGGCTTAGCGAGTACGGTCTGGCCAAGCAGTTGCGCATCTCTAACGCCGAGGCCAAACAGCTGATGGCCGACTACTTCTCAAGATTTGGCGGGGTAAAGAGGTATCTGGCATCCGTTGTTGAAGAGGCCAAGAGTTTGGGCTACACGGCAACGACATTTGGCAGAAGACGCCCATTCGAGGACCTGAATAGCAAGATCTTCCAGGTACGCGAAAACGCTAGGCGAGCGGCCCTAAACGCCCCGATTCAAGGCACCGCAGCCGACATCATGAAGCTGGCGATGACCTCAATTGATACCAAAATGCAGGAATTGGGGCTAAAAAGCCGCATGCTGCTTCAGGTTCACGACGAATTGGTCTTCGAAGTAGCCAAGGGCGAGCTGGAGACCCTTAAGGAGCTGGTCACTGAGCGCATGGGCAATGTGGTTGAGCTGTCTGTGCCGTTAGAGGTTCAGATAGGCATCGGCAAGAGCTGGGACCAAGCAGGTCACTAGTACTGTTTTGGGCCGGCTATCTCAGGTAGGCTAGAGGGGCGTCTTTTTTTGACGCAATCCCTATCCATCGTTGCGGTGGAATCCATGGAAAATCCGTGAGTTTTGTCGCGACCCGAGTAATGCCCGTTAAGAGTAAATACCTATATGACCACCAAGACAACTAAGCAGATCGCTGTAAATGACATCGGTTCTGCAGAAGACTTCCTTGCAGCAGTAGAAGCAACCCTGAAGTTCTTCAACGACGGCGACCTAATTGCTGGAACCGTAGTAAAAATTGACCGCGACGAAGTTCTACTAGACGTAGGTTACAAAACAGAAGGTGTTATTCCTTCTCGTGAACTATCAATCCGCCACGATGCAGATCCTTCAGAGATCGTTTCAGTAGGCGACACAGTTGAGGCACTTGTTCTTCAGAAAGAAGACAAAGAAGGCCGACTAATTCTTTCAAAGAAGCGCGCACAGTACGAGCGTGCATGGGGCGACGTTGAGAAGATCAAAGAAGCCGACGGCACTGTTAACGGTGTTGTTATCGAAGTTGTTAAGGGTGGTCTGATCGTTGACATTGGTCTTCGCGGATTCCTTCCTGCATCACTTATTGAATTGCGTCGCGTTCGCGACCTTGGTCCTTACCTAGGCCAGAAGGTTGAAGCCAAGATTCTTGAGCTAGACAAGAACCGCAACAACGTTGTGCTTTCTCGTCGTGCTCTGCTTGAAGAGTCACAGTCTGCTTCACGCAGCACCTTCCTTGCTGATCTTGCTAAGGGACAGATCCGTACCGGTGTTGTTTCATCGATCGTAAACTTTGGTGCATTCATTGACCTTGGTGGCGTAGATGGTCTAGTACACGTTTCAGAACTTTCATGGAAGCACATTGAGCACGCTTCTGAAGTTGTAGAAATTGGCCAGGAAGTAACCGTTGAGGTTCTAGAAGTTGACCAAGAGCGTGAGCGCGTTTCACTTTCTCTAAAGGCAACTCAGGAAGACCCATGGCAGGTATTCGCTCGTACTCACGCAATTGGTCAGTACGCACCAGGTAAGGTCACCAAGTTGGTTCCTTTCGGAGCGTTCGTACGTGTTGCCGATGGTATCGAGGGTCTAGTTCACATCTCAGAGCTTTCTTCAAAGCACATTGAACTTGCTGAGCAGGTTGTTGCAGTTAACCAGGATGTGTTCGTGAAGGTAATCGACATCGATCTAGATCGTCGCCGCATCTCGCTTTCACTAAAGCAGGCTAACGAAGAGGTAAACCCTGAAGGCACCGAGTTCAACCCGGCGCTGTACGGTATGGCCGCTGACTACGACGAGACCGGTACCTACAAGTACCCAGAAGGCTTCGACCCTAAGACCAATGAATGGAAGGCAGGCTTCGAAGAAGCTCGCGCCAAGTGGGAAAAGGAATACGCCGAGGCTCACGCTCGTTGGGAAGAGCACAAGAAGCAGGTTAAGGCCGCAAACGAGGCAGCTGCAAAGCTTCCTGATGCACCTGCCGTACCTGCAGAGACACCTGCAGCTTCAAGCTCAAGTTACTCAAGCGAATCATCTGAAGCAGGAACCTTGGCTGCCGATGAGTCACTAGCAGCTCTTCGCGACAAGCTAAAGAGTGCTGAGTAATTTCTAAGCTCTATAAGAGAGGTCAACCGCAAGGTTGGCCTCTCTTTTTGTTTAGGCTAAGGGTATGTATCTAATTGGCCTCACCGGCGGAATTGCTTCGGGCAAATCAACCGTTGCCTCCGCATGGGCCGAATTGGGTGGAATTGAGATAGACGCAGACCAGTTAGCCCGCGAGGTGGTTGCGCCCGGCACCGCAGGACTAAGCCAAGTGTTGGAAAAATTTGGGCACGATCTGGCTAATGGCGATGAGCTAGACCGCCAGGCCCTGGCCAAAATAGTGTTTGAAAACCCAGAAAAGCGCAGAGAGCTTGAGGAAATAATTCACCCGCTCGTGAGGCAATTAGCCCAAGAGCGTATTGCAGAACTGCCATACGAGAGCATTGTCATCTACAACGTGCCGCTGCTAGTAGAGACAGCCGTTGACCTTGACTTCGATAAAGTCGTCACCGTTGAGGCACCCGCCGAGAAACAAATAGAGCGTCTTATCAGTTTTAGAAACATGACAGCAGAAGAGGCAAAGAAGCGCGTGGAATCTCAAGCAACGCCGGCCCAACGGGCTAATGCGGCAGATGTCATTCTGAATTCAAACCAGGAAAAAATACTTCTGCTCAAAGATGCCAGAAAACTCTGGCAACAGATTGAGCGCGAGGCTCACGATAAGTGGGAGCAGCATGGAAGCCACTAGGTCATTTGCTCCGTTTAATGTGGTGTCAGAATTCAAGCCTTCCGGTGACCAGCCAACTGCAATCGCGGATCTTGCCCAGCGTATTAACGCTGGGGAAACAGACGTAGTGCTACTCGGGGCAACTGGAACCGGAAAGTCTGCAACTACGGCGTGGTTGATTGAGGCTGTGCAGCGCCCAACCCTGGTGCTTGCCCACAATAAAACACTTGCCGCGCAATTAGTAAATGAGTTTCGCGAGCTGCTGCCAAATAACGCCGTTGAATACTTTGTTAGCTACTACGACTACTACCAGCCAGAAGCCTACGTAGCTCAGACTGACACGTTCATCGAAAAAGACTCCTCGA